>PEWW01000160.1 GCA_002779345.1 Candidatus Omnitrophica bacterium CG07_land_8_20_14_0_80_50_8
AATACCGGTATTGAAATGCGCGGAAAAAATCAAACGGTCCACTACCTTACACCCAGCCAGTATTTGAGGCATCTGGAGGGCCGGACCGCGATGAGCGCCACGGGGCATGAAGGGATCTTGAGTTCCGTGCATGGGATGAGAACGGTGGACGGCGTGCAGATACAACTCGCTTTTGATCTGGGTGTGTTTGGGGATCCGAAAGATGAAGCGAGTATTCTGCAAGCCATTCGCTATATCCGGAATCCGGGGAAAAGAAGGCTAGAAAAAGAGATAGAGGCGAAACGCCGCGCGATCCGGAAAAAGATCGAGGGGCAATTGGCCGGTCAAAGCTCACGCGTTCATTCGGATCTTTGGGGCTTGTTCGAAAGCGAATCAGATGTTCCCGGCATCATGACGGCGGTGCAGGCGACCATTACTGCGATCGAGGGTGGGTTGCCGGAAGGCCGCACCCCAAAAGCTGAATTGGGTGCACAATTACAAAATAGACAAAAAACGATAAAGCAGAATTCTCCAGGATTTTTTGAGGATAACAAAAGATACGGAGTTTTTCTGGACCGTCTGGGAGACGTGCTTCTCAATGAGGAGTATCGGGCTGAAGTGTTGCGTGTGATCAATGACCTTGAACTTCAAGGCACGATCTATCTCGTGGGGACCAGGGAAAAAAGACGGGATTTCGCCGCCCAGTACGCGCTCGACTCCTCCAGGGATAACCCGGTGGTCCTGGCAGGCGTTGAAGGCACTGAGTATGCCGAACTTGACGGACGGTTGAGCGCAAATCAGTTAAACGCTAGGGGCAAACGCAGAGTAAATCTCCAAACCCAGGATGTTGACGGCCCGGCGGACGTGGAAGCAAAGGCCGATGAGTTCGGCACGGAAAACACGGTCGGTCTAGCGGGCAATCTTTATGCCAGAGGTATCACAACTCACTGTACTTCAAGAACCATGGCCGCGGGAGGTTTGGTAGTGGTGCTGCCGTATATTTTAAAGAGCGCGGCTCAGGCGATGCAGAGTCTCGGACGTACTCGAAGAGGCGGTTCCGCGCAGGAAGGCCTGGGTAAACGGGTACAAATTCTTTCCGTAGAAGACGTGATGGATCTTTTTTCTGAAAAAGAGGATCGGGATCGTTTCAGGGTGCGATTAGCACCTTTTATTCGAGTAGACGCGGCCGGAAACGCACTGCCTTTAAGCCGAAAAGATGCGGCCGTTGTCCAAGGGATCGTTAATGATATGAGAAATCTTATCCTCCAGAGGGAGGCGGATCAAAAAAATAAACAGGTAGCAGTCCACCGGGCGTATGAGGAAGCCAATGACGCCTTGCGCGAGTTCAGATCCGCGCTTGAAGGGGAAGGCGACCTGTTTGACGCGCTCAATACACTTTATCACGATAACCGGACAGCGCCCATGAGAGCGAATTTTGATCTAGCGGTTCGCCGGATCATTGCCGGGATAGATCCGAAGGCAAAGGCGGAAGTCCAAGAGAAAGCCCTTAGGGATGCCCTCGAGAGTCTTTCTTTTATCAGCGCGGGTTCGGTCAATCCCTCCGACATTCAGCCGATCCTTAAACTCCTTAGCAGCGGTGACCCGGATCAAGCGGTCCAAGCGCTCAAAGATTATGTCATGCGGAGGCTAAAGGCTATGTTGGTCCAGAAAGGAGTCGTCGACCAATTTACGCAGTTTAACACGGACGTCAGTCAGGCGATGGAGCTTGTAGACGCTTTATTCAGTCAAAATAAAGGCGCCGTGCAGGCGACTCAGCAACAGGCCCATATTCATAAAGCGGAAAAAGCGTTGAAAGCCCGCAGTGCATTTGTTGACGGGGTGACTCGGGATCTCGCGCTCACGGCCTCTCAATTAGCTGAATTAGCGCTCTCTCCGGAGGAGAAGGAAGCGAAGGCCGCTAGGAATCAGCCATCGTCCCGCAAGCTCAGCCCGTGGAAAAAATTACTAACCCCGGGTGTGGGAGCCGGTGTCTTATTGGCGTCGGTCTACGCATTCATGAATTACGGCGCGCAAAGGATATTCGGGTACAATCTATTCTCGATATTAAATCCCCAGGTGTGGATGAATTCTCATGCCGGACAATATCTGACAAACATGCCGGAAGGCTATTTATTTTATCTTGCGCTCGCGGCGGTCAGTCTTCTGATTTTAGTCATGAGCACCCAAACGCATGCGAATAAGATCCAGAAGGTTATTCAAGACAGAGAACAGTCCTTGGCATTGCAGAGTGCCGATCGGCAAGGCGCGAAAGCCGCTCTGACGGCCGTCGGATTTATGGTCTTGAGACTTTTGATCTCTATTACGGTGCCGGCCGCGATAGGCATTTTGATCGCGATAATCTTAAAGACATCGCTGATCACCGCGGGCGTGGGCCTGGTGGCAATGATAGGTGCTCTGGCTGTTTCTTTGGTAGCGCGTCTTGTGGGTTCTTGGCTTTTACGGGAAGAGATCTCGCGTGAAGCCGCGCCGCCCGAATCCACTTTCGCTTATCTCTTCAAAATGATGTTCATTCCTTTAATGGGGGTATTACTTATCCTGCTTTTTCACCCCACCGTCGTCATGGGAATTGTCGGAATAGCCGTGGTGGCTGTGATGGTCTATTTTGGCGTTTTATCCCACGAGGTTTTAAGGAACAGCCGTGATTATAATCAGAATACTTCCGCTTTGCGGGCGGGCATTCTAAAGCACTTGCATATTGGCGAACGAGATGAACGGGGTAAGCGGAAGCCGATCGATTGGCGGCCGCTTTTGTGGAATGATTATACAAAGGCAGGCCTCGTGGTGATAGCGGCCGCGGCGGCAATTGTTTTAATGCCGCTCTTCGCGTCGGGTGTCCTGGCATGGGTGCTGGGGGCCATTGGGATCGCGACTAGCATTGTTTTTTCCTGGAAAGCCATTCAGTTCTTTTACGGGGCCTGGCAATTTTCATCTAAGATGTCCTACCTGGACGCGATGAGACAGCCGGCAAAACCGACCTTTGGATACAGGGCCATTTTCTTTGTCTCGACCGTCATCCGGGGGCTGGTCAATATATTGCCGGCCGTGGCTTCTCTCTGGGGTTTGGCGGCGATGGGTATCGTGCATTTGTCTATCGCCATTCCGGTGTTGATAGGCGTGATCTTGATCATTCTCCTCGTGATGAAGGGCTACCAAAAATACAGAGCTCATCTGGAACAGCGTCCTTTTATCTCGCCCGTCTTCAGATTTAACGCCTGGCGCTTGAGAAATAATGCCGCCGCTGCGGCGCTGGCTTCGATCGTCGCGGGCTATAGAAAAAATCGTAAGACGATCACCAACTACAGGGATTCGGCGATTGGAATGATCAGCGGATACGGAGAAATTCCGGCAGAAAATGATGAAGCAGGAAGAGTTCCGGATGATGTCCGTTCATTATTGTCAGCCTTGGCCAAGACGATTGGGAGCCGAGATCCCCCCGCGAATGGAAGGTATGCCCGCTCTAACAAGGAAGCTATTGCCGACGCCGTCCTTGTCGATCATACAGACGACCCCGATTACCCCTTACTCAAAGCTTTCCTAATATCTTTTATTGACGAAATGGATCTCGGAGAAACCCTGTATTCCAGGTTCCTTTCTTTTATGGATAAATCAGAAGATCAGTCCAAACTGTTGGACCGATTTACATCAGCGGGGATGGTTGGCGGCGCCTTGGTAGGCCAATCAGGCCTGGCGGTTCAAGTCGAGTCACGGACAAATAGGGAGCAAACACAGGGTATGGCGCCAGGTCAACTAGGCGAAGCCGGGACGGCTTCTCAAACAGCCGATTATGAAAAGATGAGACGCGCGGCGGTCACTCCCTTTTATCACGGGCTCGCGAACCGTTGGCTCGCGAACCGTAAAACCGCTGCCGAGAAAAAAGTATTTGAGGAGACTGCCCGCGGAGTTGCGGAAAAGCACGAGGCCGCCGTCGCCGTTGCGGACGCTGATTATCGCAGGGTACTTCTCAACTCCAAAGCGCTTCCGTCGGAGGTATTGGCGGCGGAACTTCGCCTGCGCCGCGCGGAACTGGCACGGGATATCGATATTTTGAACACCGCCAAGAAAGACCGGGCGCTTGCCAAAAAGCTGGCGCAATTCAGACAGAAAGTGGAGGCGTTGGAGCGCGCCATAGAAGTCAGAAAACAGATCGAACCTGTGGAAGCAAATCAAAAACAGATCTTGGCCGCGGACACCAAGGCTCAAAAAGAAATAGCCGGTCAGTTGAAGAAACTGAGGGCGGAGCTGGCCGGGTTGATCGTGAGAGCGGGATTGGACCCGAGGATAAATTATTCGGCGACAGAATTGGTCCGGGCGTCGCAAACGATACAGGATGAGACCCAGGCGGTGGACGAGATACAGCTTTTAGCGCTTGAGCGAAGGGTCAAGGCGTCGGAGGCCTCTGTTAGAGACATGGAAAGGCGGATCGAGCAGACCAAACAACAGGAAGCCGAAGAACATAACCAAAAAGAATTAGGAATAGTAATAAAAAACCTCGTTTTGGATGACACTGCCGCGCAATTCGATGGGCAGATCAAGGCCGCTCAAGCGGAAGTGGATCAATTACAAAAAAATCAGCCTCAGATTCCACCGCAATTCGCGGGGCTTGAGGGCCTTAAAGGACTTGGAGGGATGGGGAGTCCTGAGCTTTTGCGGGCTAAGAGAGAGCTTGCGACCCTTCGTCTGCAAAGAACCCAGCATATTTACGACACGATCGCCGGGCAAGCGACACCGCAGGCAAAGAAGGCCGCCGCAAAAATCCTAGAGCAACTGAACGCGATCGATAAAAAGATCGAAGCGGCTGGCAAAAAACCCGGACAAGAAAAATTAATCCAACGTTTGCAGGAGGAACGCCGGAAACTGCTCGAGCTCAACGTGGATTCCAAAGACGTGCCGGGTTCCATGGTCTCACTTCTTGTTCGCCTAAGCCTTGAGAACAGGGATATTCAAAAGGAGATAGATTCAATCCGGCAATCCTTGAAAGCCCAATCTGAAAAAGCAGCTCAAGAAAGAGCGACGCAGAAAAAACCCGTCGAATCCAAAAAGCCGGCTATTCAATCGTTCTTTTTACGGGTTAAAAATTGGTTTGCGAGAATCACCGGCCACGGAGGTCAAGGACCTCTTCTTAGTGGTCCGGGCGCGGGTCCGGGCGGCGGTTCGCCGCCCCCGCCGGAAAAGGCAGCCCGGATAGCTACTAATATAGGAAGGAACGCGGCCGCGTCGGTCATTGGGTCAAACCCGGCACTTCAACCCACAGCTCAGGCGTCAGCGGCCTTAGCTCATCAGATGCCAAAAACGGCTGCTCCGGCCGGCGAGACGCTCACGAAGTGGCAAAGATTTGGCAATGCGTTGAACGACATTGTGAATTTTTTTGCCATTTTTGGATCGCCCACCGCGGCAGACGAACTAAAACCTATATCCGAGGAATCACCTGTTACTCCCGAGCCATCCGCCCAACCCGCGCCTACACCAGCAGAAGAAAAAAAATCGGGCGGGCCGTCGTCCGTAGAAACTCCGCCTCTGCAGCCTGCGCGATCGGAAGCCGAACACCCACAATCTCAGCTAGCTCCGGAACCGGCCCCGAAACCAGTCTTCGCTCCGGAACGAGCTCCAATACCGGCAAGGGGGACCGTGGCTCCTAAATCGGCCGCGCCTGCCGCAGCACCAGCTACGCCCGCACCTCAAGCAACGCCTGTAGTTCCGTCCTCTGAACCGAAGGCTCCCGCTACACCTACACAAGTTTCTCAGAGATCATTGCCACTGGGTGCAAATACGATGCCCGCTGAATTTAAAGTCGCTAATTCACCCGTAGAAGGCAACTTCTCTGACAGCAATAACTGGAATCATGCAGGAGCACATTGGAAGACTGTTCACACGGGGGATGATACCCACGCCAGCCGGTACGACAGAATTCATGCGGTGGCGGATGGGGTTGTCGTAAGGACCGGGTCGGATAAGTCATTCGGCAATTATGTGGTGATCGCTCATTATTCCGGGCAAACAATCATCGGATATACTTTTTATTGCCATCTCACGAGCCCCGCCGGCGGCATAAAGGTAGACGACAGTGTTACCGCGGGCACAGTTATCGGTCTTGCCGGCGATACGGGCAATGCGTTTGGCGTCCATTTACATTTTGAAATCCATACACCGGCCTGGCAGCCGCAAGAAAATCTTTATGATCCCGATACTACGGTGGATCCTCATCCGTTTCTTACAGGGGCCGCAACGGTCACAACAGATCATTTTATGGACGTGATCGCGAACAACAGAATAGACGACCACCTGAAATTGATCGCGGATCTAAGAGAGCAATTGGGTCAATTAACCCAAGAGAAGGACCCGGCCGGCACGAAGGCCGATCTTCTACGCGTAAAGATCTATGCCCTGTATGTTTCGATGGAAAGAGTATATCTGGAGAATTTGGCGGGACAGCAAACCAACAAGGACCTAAAAGCCTATTACAATGAAAAGAGGCACGCGCTCGAATATGAGTATGGCTATGTATTGAAAGCGGTCATCAGTCATATGGAAGCCGGGAATTTCAGTAAATTATTCGATCGCCCTGAAGACCACAGGGCCTTTCTCGATGCGTTAATACAATTTGAGATGAAAGAAGCTCAGATCACCGCGAATCTCAAAAGCACGGATAATAAAGACCCTCGGGAGCAGCTGAATGATATTTTGAAAAAGACGCGGCCAACACTCTTGGGACTGGAAGTAAAGCTTGCCGACGTATTTACCGTGCTCAGCAAGACCGATAGGGGTTCGTGGGTTACCGTCTCCTTGGCCGTCGAATCGCTAAACAAGGGCTATGGAGCCTCCTGGAATCCGTATTTTGATTGGAACCAACAAGCGTTCGATTATTACGCTCAACAGACGGACAATAATCCCTCAAAAGTAATTTCCGCGGTACTTGTAAAAATTCGTAATGATCTGGCGGTTAATAAAGATCTTGTGATCAGTTTCGCCGAAATTGACCGTCGGGTCAAAATTGAGATCGATGCCATGGGGATGGATAGCCAAAGGGATGATGCTCACCGCTTGGTGATCAGGCAAAGGATAATTGAGGCACTGACCGGTATTTCCTATGATAGAATCAATAACCTTTACGCGCTTCTAGGTGATCAACTGGGTCCGGATGTGTCTTTGGTCCATCTAACGAGCCGCGATCGGTTCATTCGTTACGTAAAAGAAAAATTCGCGACTTATGAGAATGCCGGCTTTGTCGCTCAACTGTTGCAAGCCGCCAAGGGCCTTGGAGAAGGTCCCTTACCGGCCGATCGGTATGAGTTGCCAACGCCTGCGCCACCGGAAGCGCCCGCTCCGGCCACCGGGACTCCACTGGAAGCCGACAAAAAAGCAGAAGCTCGCCGGAAAGCCGAACAACCTACTGCTCCTGAAACTTCGCCCGCTGGTACACAACCATCGGTTCCTGCACCCACAGCTCCGGCCGCCACACCGGCTCAGACCAATGTTCCGGATCTTACGGAGCCTATAAAAGATCTGGAAGGCAAGATCAGTACGAAGGAATCCGAGCGCGCGAAGATCCAAATTTCAGGCTCGGCGGAAGCTCGCCTGCTGGATCTCGAGATCCGGACGATGAAATATTTGCTTGAATGGTTGGTATTGCAATCAAAATTGACCGATACCCAAGACAGTGAGAGGGCAAAACAGGAAATCGTGGTCCTGCAAAACCTTTTGGCTAAGCTGAACGATCTGCGCGAAAGAAAGCTCGATCCCACACTGCCGCCCGGCTTAACAGAAATGAAAGACCTGGAAACCAAAACCAGTCTTTTTTCTCCTCAACAGGATCGCGTGAACCAGTTTAACCGTGAGCTCGCGGCCATTCAAGAGCGTCTGGGCCAAGAACGGCTGAGCCAAGGATTGGGCACTCTGGATATTATGCAGGCGATCGAGCGGCTCGCGCGGCTATCGGCAGGGTCGACAGAGACCTCGGTCAAAGATCAAACGGCGAAACTGATAATTCTTTACAGGCAATACGACGCGGCCGCGGTGAAATACCACCAAGCGGTCACTTCCGGTTTCGCGCAAATAGAGGACCAGGAAAAGAGTCTGGCGGAACTGCAAGGTCTGAAGGACCAGATCGACGTCCTGGAAGACGCGCTCAAGAAACCCGCGACACGACAAGCGGAGGCCTTGACCCAAAGGCAGGAAGATGAAGCCAGGGCGGCGGCTGGCCGTACCCGCTACCCGAACCTTGAAAGATCGGTCAGTTTTTATCAGGGTCTTTTGGACAAAGTGTATGACCAGGCGGGGTATTCGGCGGACAGCGCGGAGCGCAAGGCGTTTCAAGCGGCTCTGTCGTCCGAGACGCCGGACCCGGCATTTGCCGAGCTTTACGATCAGCTGTTGGCCAGGTCCGGTCTGTCGGATGCCGCGGCCGTCGAGTTTCAAAGAAACATAGTTATTCTTGCCACTCTCCGTGTTATTCAACATGATACTCGTAAACCCTGGAACTCCGATACGCTCCGCGCCACCGTACGGTCCCTAATTCAAGCCGGACAATTTACCGGGCTTTCCGAAGACGATGTGATGTCTTCAGTGATCTCGGCGTTCCTTCAGGTAAATCCCGGATCGATGATCACATTGTATCAATGGGTCGTGTCCTTAAAACGAGATTCGGCGAAACTCATTTCTTTTTATGACCTGCTGAACCCCGCTTCCTTGAACGCCATTCTTGTGGGCCAAGAGACCGGTGTGGCGGGGATCATCCGGAAATTGGCGGACTCGCTCCGCAAGGACTCTGACCGCGGTGCCGCCCAGCCGGCCTACGATCTCAGGAATTTCTCCCAGGTCGATCTGGCCCAGGGACTTGATTCGGTGACCGCGAATAGTGACGCCGTCATCACCGCGAAACGCAATTTCCAAAGCGCGAGGAACGCGATATTCGGAAAGATCAAGGGCCGGGCGCAATGGAATGATTTTATTAATTTTTACGCCGATTTCGAATACAGCCATTCTCAGACGACCGGCAAGCTAGGCATGTTCGGTGATCATGCAGGAAAGCAATTAAGAGCGATGCACATAAGTGAGGAAGAGGCCAGAAACTATTTTGAGACATTGGCGGCGTACAAACAAGCGGTCATGGAAGCCCGCCGCGGTTTTGCGGATGCCTATTTTCAGCTCGCGCTGTCCGAGAAGGACATTTCCCGTATTCAATACGACCTTAAACGGCTGGAAACCCAAAGGGCCGGCGGTTTGGACTTGAACAGTTATTTGTTGAACCGGACCCGGTTGGAGCAGGCACTCGCCCGCGCGATCAGCAACAACCGAGCGCTTCAGGCAGGGCTTCGCGAGACCTACCCCAAGGCTGTTGTGCAGGACGGGCCGATCCGCTCAGGTTTGGTCGGTCAAAATGATTATGCGACGGTGAATGTCAGGATTCAGGAACGGACACAGACGCTCCTTAAACCGATCTCGTTCAGAGAACTGAACAGGATCCGGGATCGCAGGGATCTGAGCCATGTCAGCGTTCTTTTGAGCGGAGTCGAGGGCGGTCTCTTTGATTCGATCCATGTCAGCTACGGCGCCGAACTGGATCTGGGTAATATGCTTGGAGGCTCGGGAAAGGTGTTTACGGGGCTGGTGTCGATCGAGGGAAATCTTTTTGACTCCCGCAAACGAGCTGACCAAGAGATCCGGGACCTGTATCTTAAGATCCTCATTCAGCGGCTTCAGGTGAGTAAGACTGACGCCGAAGCGGCCCGTAATAGGACGGAGCTGGCGATCCAAGCGTTGGAGGGAGATCCCGCGGATCAAGGCAGGTCGCCCGGAAAGATCGGTACGCTGAATCAGGAGATCGTGTCACGGAAGGCGCAATTATCGGCGGCCATCGCGGCCCGTAATTACCCTGAGATCATACGGCTCAACAACGAGATTGCCGTCGCCGAAGAAGAGCTGGCGAATGCCCAGCAGACCCTTGCTCTCCTCAGGACAAGGCTTGTGGTGATCGCGAGCGATGAGAAATTTTATGATGATCAGATCCAGGGGTTGCAGCCCGGCGGGAGAAGATTTGATGACGATCAAAACGTCCAGATCCAAAAAGCGGTCCAGACGGTACGCAGTATTCAGACCGTGGACCCGTTGACCGGTACGCGCCGGGCCAAGCCATTGACGGCCCGAGAGGCCCTCGTGGCTTTGGCCGGGGTAATTCAAGCTCCGGAAAATTTTGAAGGAAATTTCTGGGCTTATGATATTTTGGAAGTTCAGGTGGTCGTTGAGGACGAGCGGAATCGTCTGGCGACTCAGGCGCTTTTTGGATGCGCCAATTGGAAAGAACTGGTCGATTTTCTTAATTCTCCGGAAGGCAAGGAATTCGTCGGACAGAATTCATTTAAACAGCAGGCGCTCGATCTCCATCGCCGGCATGGGTCCGGCGCGGTGTGGCGTTTTATAAACGGCCAACCCTGGAAAGATGTTTACGGGATCATCCAAGCGCTTCCCTGGGAGTATCAGTCGGATCCGGTGTTCCAGAGCCAGATCCAACAGCGTGTGGCCGCGTACGTCGCGGATCGAAGACAGGGCGCCGCCATTGACCCCAAGACCGGTCTTCCCCGATGGGTTACCGAACTCAACGGACTTCCGGACTGGTTTATCGAGGCGGTTCCTTTCGCGGTCAAGGACCCGTTCATAAAATCCGGACAATTCAAGACTCTGCAGGGCGAAGGGGCGCAGAGAGATCGAGCCAATGCCGCCGATGCCCAGCAAACCTTGGACCAATTGAATCCTAAAGACACTTCACCGGCCGGACCCCCGGCCCAAGATCCGTTCGAGCGCGTACAGCGTGAAATGGACCCTTACACTGCCCAAATCAAACGGTCTAGTCCGCCGTTCCGCTCGGCCGCTTCACAGGGCATCGTTCAAGCCTTTACGAACGCGATGACCATGCTGGACGCGCAGCGGGACGTTCTAAGCGACGCTCAGTATTCCCAGATCCGGGACAAGATCCGTGATGCCGTGATGGACGCTATCCTGAATAACGAAAACAAGGAAGAAGAGGCCACCGCACAGAACAAGATCGACGCGTTTTCTCAAATAGGTACTTTGTCGATTCAAGGGAGCTTTCCGCGCGACCGGAGATATCTTGTCGACTTTACCTTGAGTCAGATACGCCTCATCAGCACAACCCTGAAAACCAAGAACGCGGACCCGAACAACCTGGGGACCCTGGTAAAAGCTCTGAGTTTTGTCCGGGCGGATGTTCTGTCTGCTTTGGCGGAAGAACTGCAGAGTCAGCTTGACCAGGCGGTGAATGAGAGCGGAAGGGAACTGTTGATCCGGCAGTTGGTGGATGTTTTGTATGAGCATGAACAACTGACCTCGGGGTCTCCCAGGACTCAAGCGCAAATTTTATCGGAAGTACGCTCGCGCACCGCCGGCCAAACCAGCGCATCGATCGGCCGCCGGTCGGCCATCGAAACGAAAGTACTGCTTTATTCGCGTTATATCCGTACCGGCACCCGGACCGTGAAAGATCCACAAACTCAGGAAGACAAAGAGATACAGCTGACCTATAACCAGAGGGCAGCGCTCTATGATGAGTTTTTAAACTCCATCGATGGATACAGGAAGGACCTGACAGATGCCGACCGCATATACCTGGAAACGGTCAAGACTCAGCTTCGGGATGAGCTGACGGCGGCTTTACACGAGATGGACGCCAACCTCGCCGCGATCCAACGAAACCGTCAGGAAAATGTGGCTGGGCCTCTGGAAGCCCTTGCGGCAGAGCGCCGCAGTCCCAAGGACAAGGTCCTGATCATTCTTGGGTTGTGGAGGCAGGCCAGAGAATACCGCGAACAAATGAGACGGTCCGCGCCCAGCGACATGATACCGCGCGAACTCAGGGAATATGAGATCCTCGCGACCAAGTGCCGTTTCGCCCTGGTACAGGCGTTGACGTCAACCCGGAGCTTGGACGGCCCTGACGGGTTTCAAACTCTATTGGAATCGAAGGACACCATCGATCCTACGATCACTGTTTTGGGAATTGTATCAGACCCAACCGCGATGGATTCGGATCGGCGGGTACACGCAAGAAGTTTGACGGCTTTCCTGGACCTTTTCAAGAGAGCGAAACATCCGAGGACGGAGCTTATCCAGGCCCTGTATGTCGAACTGACCGAAAAATTCGGCGATGGTATTGTGTCTCAGGAAATGCCCGGCGCTCCGCAGATCGCCGCCTCCACGGACGCGATCACCGACTTTAGCGCGGCAAGAAATCATGAGACGACTTGGAGTGACACGCCGGTCAGCGCGCTCACCGATCTCGAGATAGACCGGGCCGAAAGGATCGCCGCGGTGCTTAGCCGGACCCATACGACGGTGGACGGAGGGCTTTCGATCGGTACGGAGGTGGCATTCTCCGTCTTTATCCGGATCAATTTATATAAAAATCGAGCGGAGGGAGAACAAGCGGACCTTCAAAAAGATTTTGAAATATTAAAAAGCGCGATCATCCGGCGTGATATGGCCCAAGCCGCGTATTTGCGGTACATGGAATTGATCCGCGCCGAAGCCAAATATGCGCTTTTGAGAAAAGCGCCGGCCGAGAGACCCGAAGCTCAGCTTCTCTTGAATCAAGCCGCTTATGAACGCGAAACAGCCTTTTCTTACTTGTCCAAGGAAGTCCAAACGGCTCTGCTGGCTAAGATCGGTTCCAAGGATACAGGGACGGGTTCTCATTATCGATTGGATCCGGACGTGGTCTTGAGCGATGCGGACCTTCAGGCGATGCGTGATTCCGCTAAGGAAGAACTCGAGGCCTTGCAGAATGAGGGGGCCATCGGGGCGGGAATCCTGAGCGGCGGCCAGAGCGTTCGTCCTCAAGATCTGGAGGCCGTGGCGCTCGCGAAAATGATTGCCGCTTACCAAAAAGGCGTGGCTGTCGCATACGGCCGCGGCTACGCGAGCCGGTCTTTTACGATCACGCTCGACCCCATCACGACGCTCATCGCCAATATTTTCGGCAATCTTTTTGCTCGCCATCCAAAGCCGGATATGGCCAGGATCCGGGCGATCGCGGGTCAAAGTTCATCCCTCATCGAGCAGTTCTTCAAGAGCAATTATACCGCCGAGCAGGAAAGGGATCTTCTGGAGCGAGGGGTGGTGGAGGCCTTGATCCGTCTCGAAGAAACGAGATTGCACGGTTCCCCGGCTGAAATAGAAACGGCCGAGCGGCAGTTGGCGAACGCGAAATTCTTGGTCCGTCGTGCCTACTTACCCGCGTTCGACTATGACCGGTTGGAGGACCTCAAGAACAGCGACGTTGAATTCTGGAAAAAGGTTTTGG
>PEWW01000046.1 GCA_002779345.1 Candidatus Omnitrophica bacterium CG07_land_8_20_14_0_80_50_8
AATGGATCATGTCTTCCCCTAGTATCTCAAAACGCCCCGACTCTTTCCAAAGCTCAGCCGGATGGATCGCCGGCAAAAGTACCTCAAGCCCTCCCGCCTCATTCATCTGGAACCTGACGATCTCGATCGCCTTTTGCAGAGCGCGAAGGCCCAGAGGAAGGTAGCTATACGTGCCGCTTGCAAGCTTCCGGATAAGACCCGCGCGGAGCATCAGACGATGGCTTTTGATCAACGCCTCTTGCGGATTTTCCTTCAGGGTCGGGATCAGTGTTTTTGTCCAACGCATTTGAGTGGTCCTTTAGCCTCGTTTGAATAGATGCATGACATTATCAACAATGGCAAACCGATGGATGTCCTGAAGGATCACGAACGCCATCAACAGCAAAAGCAGAGCCATACCGCCTTGGGTCAGACGTTCTTTGATTGAATTCTTAATCGGCGACCCCTTGATTCGCTCGATCAAAATAAAAAGCACGTGCCCGCCGTCCAGCACCGGAATGGGCAGAATATTCAGCACAAAAAGGCTGACGCTCAAAGAACCCATGAAATAAAAAAGGTATAGGGCGCCCATTTGCGCGGCTTCCTTAGTCATAAAAAAAATACCGATAGGCCCCGTCATGGAATCCTTAAACGGCATCGCGCCCGTGAACATGAGGCCCAACGAATATAAGATCATGGAGGTCAACTGCCACACCCTCGCCGCGCCCATCCGGACAGCCTGAAAAGGGCCGCTCTTCACATAACTCATTTCATTGGATGGGGCGATCCCCACAAAAGACACTTCTATTTGCTTTCCAAAAATGGTCTTCGTAACCTGTTTTTTTGGAATCACCACCCTGTCGAGTTTCTTAGACGCCCTTTCGATCGTAAAAACGGTTTTATCGGGGTTTTTGTGGAGCTCCTTCAAAATATCCTCCCAATAAGTCACCGCCCGTCCGTTGATGGACAGCACACGGTCATTCTCCAGGAGTCCGGCAGATTGCGCGGGCGCGCCCTCTAAAACTTTTCCGATCTTATTGGAGAGTGTCGGCTGTCCCACCAGGTAAATGGAAGAAAAAATAACAAACGCGAGAAACGCGTTCATGCAAGGGCCGGCCGCTACCACTAAAAATTTTTCCCAAAGATTTTTTGAATTGAATTCCCACGGATGTCCCTCGGATTCCTCGGGGCTTTCGCCCGAGAGTTTCACGAACCCGCCCAGCGGCAAGAGGGAAACACAAAACTCAGTCTCGCCGAATTGTTTTCCGAATATCACCGGCCCAAAACCGATAGAAAATTTCTCCACGCGCACGCCCACTGCCCTGGCCGCGATAAAATGCCCGAACTCATGAACCACCACGAGTACACCCAGTACAAAAATAAAAACTAGCGCGCTTGACATAATTTTTTTGTCTCCTCAAGTGCCCAAAAGTGGATTGATTGGATCTCGGATAGATCCGGATTAACTACATGCTTGTGACGCGATAAAACTTTCTCAATAATGCCGGGGATCTGTTGAAATCCAATCTCGTCATCAAGATAAGCGTTCACCGCGACCTCATCGGCCGCGCTTAAAACGCACGGCGCGCTGCCCGACCGGCGCGCGGCGCAAGCGGCGATGTCAAGGCAGGGAAATTTTTTCCGGTCCGGCATGACAAACGTCAGATTGGGAATTTTTGTAAAATCCAATTTCATCGACGCTCCCGAAGAAAGCCTCTGGGGAAAACTAAGCGCATGCTGGATCGGCAAACGCATGTCGGTCACTCCCAGTTGCGCCAAGACCGCTCCGTCCTTAAATTCAACCATGGAATGGATCACCGCTTGCGGATGAATTAAAACTTGAATCTTATCAATCGGGATATCAAAAAGCCACGCCGCTTCAATAATCTCAAGCCCTTTATTCATTAGGGTCGCCGAATCAACGGATATTTTCTTTCCCATTTTCCAACGAGGATGATGAATAACCACCTCCTTGGTTAGATCACTAAAAAGCTCCTGGGGTATTTCCCTCAAAGGGCCTCCCGAACCCGTCAATATAATTTTTTCGACGGCGTCGGAGGCGGCTCCTTCGAGACACTGAAAAATCGCGTTGTGCTCGCTGTCCACCGGAATGAGCGACGCGCCGGGGCTTGATTTGAGCTTTTGCATCACCAGACTGCCGGCCATTACCAAGATTTCCTTATTTGCCAACGCGACACGTTTGCGCCTGTCCAAAGCTTCGAGGACCGGCAACAGGGCGCTGGTACCGGTGGTAGCGGCCAGGAGAATATCACTATTCAGGGAGGCCGCGAATACTGCCAGACCCTCCTTTTCGGAGAAAACCGTAAGGGCGCTCCCATAAATATGCGAAAGCTCATGGGCGCACGCACTGTCTTTGATATAAACACTTCGCGGTGAAAAACGCTCGATTTGTTCTTTGAGAAGATCCGCTCGAGTGCCCGCGGCCAGCCCCGCGACTCTAAAATGTTCCGGATGTTCCCCGATAACGCCCAGCGCGTTTACGCCGACGGATCCCGTGGATCCTAAAAGTGTAATAGTTTTTTTCACCCTACCACCTCTTTTATGCCGCCGTTGCGGTAAATGCATTTTACGGAGGCGGCATATAAATCCGCTCGAGGCGGATTTATATGTTCTTCGAACAGAAAAAGAGGGGGTGGGGTCACAGATAAATTTTCAGATGAAAATAAAAAATCGGCGCGGTGAAAAGAATGCTGTCGACGGCGTCGAGGAAACCTCCCATGCCTGGCAGCAGGCGGCCGGAGTCTTTCGCGTTGCAAGATCGTTTCATCAGCGACTCAGACAAGTCGCCGATTTGGCCGACAACGCCGATTAAAAACCCCAACAATAAAATGTGAATCAGCAAAAAATGAAGCGGCAATACATGACGCAGTAAAAAAGAAACCAGCATACTCCCAAGCAGGCCGCCCACCATTCCCTCGACCGATTTTTTTGGACTGATATGGGGAATAAGGCCATGACGCCCGAACAGAGTGCCTGCGGTATAAGCGCCTACATCGCCCGCCTTGGTCACCGCGATCAGATAAGCAACCCACAGGGCGCCCCCTTCCAAAAAACGGATCTTGATCAGGAAACTTAAAAACCAGCTGATGTACAAAATTCCAAATAGCGTCAGCGAAATACCCTCAAGCGCCCGTGAATTGTCTTTATGAAAAAATTGTAATAAAAACAGGAAGAGACATCCCAACA
>PEWW01000095.1 GCA_002779345.1 Candidatus Omnitrophica bacterium CG07_land_8_20_14_0_80_50_8
CTGAAGCGATTTACAACGCTTTTCTGGGTGAATACCGCGAATTTAAGGCATTTTTTCACGGGCACACGTATTCCGCCAATCCGCTGGCCTGTGTTGCGGCGATCGCGAATCTTGAGATATTTGAAAAAGAAAAAACACTTGAAAAATTGCAGGCCAAGATCGAGCTATTGAGCGCGGAGCTTTGGAAGATGCAGCGATTGGATCACGTGGGGGACATCCGGCAGGCGGGTTTCATGGTCGGAATTGAGCTCGTGAAAAACCGAGAGACAAAGGAGCCCTATCTATTATCGGAGAAACGAGGATTTCGTGTGTGTGAATTGGCTCGCGAGCGCGGCGTCATGCTGCGCCCGCTAGGGAACGTGATCGTCCTGATGCCGCCGCTCTCAATCACCCGCGCGGAGCTTCGCATGCTTTGCCGTGTGGTTCATCAATGTATCTTAGAAGCCACCGCTTTATGAAATCACTTTTTATCGCCGGGACTGATACGGGGGTCGGTAAGACCATGGTCGCGGGTGCGTTGGCGTCTGCATTGAGGATGAAAGGTCTCCGTGTCGGGGTGATGAAGCCCATCGCGTGCGGGGGCAGAGAAGACGCCGAGTTCCTTATGGATTGTGCCGGTATCCGTGAGTCGCTGGATTTAGTCAATCCTATCTATTTACGGGAACCGCTTTCGCCGAATGTGGCGGCGGTTCGGGAAAGGAAGCCTATTCATCTTGATAAAATTATGCAAGCATCGGATATTTTTAAAAAGAAGTATGACGCTCTTGTGATTGAAGGCTGCGGAGGACTGCTGGTTCCGATTACGAACCGATTTTTGGTTGTGGATTTGATTTCGCTTATGAAAGCTCGAACGGTTTTGGTCTCGCGCGCGGGACTGGGCGCGATCAACCATTCACTGCTAAGTCTTGAAGCGTTAAAAGCCAGAAAGATAAAACCGCTCGGGGTTATTTTTAACCGTTCAAACGGCGGACCGCTGTCAATTCCGGAGCAAACCAACCCGAAGGTCGTTTCTGGCATAAGCGGAATTCCTTCGTTGGGCATTTTTCCATTCATGAAGACTTGCACCTCGCGCCTGGCGGGTGAGGTTTTTTTAAAACATATAGATTTAGAAAAAATTTTGTGATAAATTGTTCCGAAAAATGACTCTTTCCCAAACAACGGAATTGCTCAAGAAAACCCCGCTTTACGAACGCCATGTCGCGTGTGGCGCCAAAATGGTCGACTTCGCGGGGTGGCTTATGCCTGTTTATTATACAGGTATTATTGCCGAGCATCGATGGACGCGCCAATCCTGCGGTGTTTTTGACGTATCGCATTTGGGCGAATTTCACGTGAAAGGCCCCGGCGCGTTCGAATTTTTGCAGGGCCGTCTCACCAACGATTTGAACCCACTGAAGAACGGCAGGATTTTGTATAACCTTCTGTGCGATGAGCGCGGGTTTGTGTTGGACGACCTGTTGGTTTATCAGAACGAAAAAGATGACTACACGATGATCGTGAATGCCGCCAACCTCGCGCAGGATTTCGAGGCCTTTACGAAGGTTGTGCCGCCGACGGTTATTTTAAAGGATCAAAGCGAAGAAACGGCCTGCGTCGCGGTGCAGGGCCCTAAGTCTGAGGAGATCCTTGAACGGCTTTTTGGTTTTAAACTAAAGGCGCTTGGCTATTATTCGTTCAAAACTGAAATTTTTAAAAGCAAGCCTTTATGGATTTCACGAAGCGGCTACACAGGCGAGGACGGTTTTGAAATTTTTTCTGACAACACGCGGATCATCCCAATTTGGGATCGTTTGATCCGAGAGGGAAAAAAAGCGGGCGCTATGCCGGTGGGTCTGGGCGCGAGAAATACGCTGCGGCTTGAAGCGGGCAACGCGCTTTATGGCAATGATGTGGACGCCTCCACCACACCTCTTGAAGCGGGTCTTGGATGGGCAGTCTCGTTCGACAAGGGTGAATTTGTGGGCCGCGAAAGTCTTTTGCGGCAGAAAGAACTCGGTGTCCGGAAGCAACTGGTGGGGTTTAAGATGCTCGACAAACCGATCGCTCGCGAGCATTACGCGATCGTTCAATCCGGAAAAAAGATAGGTAGGGTAACCAGCGGCTCATTCGGCCCCAGCGCCGGATGCAATATCGGACTGGGTTATGTGGAGAAGGCGGCCGCGGTTGTCGGAACGCCGCTGGAGATAGAGATCCATGGAAAATTAGTGAAAGCCCAAATCGTCAAGCGGCCGTTCGTGGGACTGAAGCACAAAAGATAAAAAGACCAGAAAGGATCTATGATTGAGACTTCTAAACTAAAATACACCGAAACGCATGAATGGGTAAACCTCAACGGAAAGATCGCCACGGTTGGGATCAGCGACTACGCGCAGAAAGAAATTTCAGATGTGGTGTTCATCGAACTTCCAAAGCCGGATAAGGTTGTGAAACAAAAGGAAAGCGCCATGGTGATCGAGTCGGTGAAGGCCGCGTTTGATATTTATGCGCCGCTGTCCGGCAAAGTGATAAAGGTGAACGAGGGTCTCAAGGACAACCCCGAACTCGTCAATCAATCGCCGTATGATCAGGGATGGCTTTTTCAGATAGAGTGTTCGGATCTCAAAGAAGCTGAGTCGTTGTTGACTGAAACGCAGTACACCGCCGTCAAGGATCACGCTGCGCACTAACAAGGATTTTTATGCAATACATTGCTAACACCGAGGCGGACAAGAAGGAAATGTTGAAAGCCATCGGTGTTTCGTCTTTTGAATCACTCATCGCCAATATTCCTCAAAGTTTGAGAAAATTTAAATTAGAGATTCCCGCGGGCATTTCGGAGCTTGAGTTGGACCGGGCGTTTGATGAAATAGGCGCACTCAACAAGAATTTCAAACACCATATTTCTTATATCGGCGGGGGCAGCTACGATCATTTTATTCCGGCTGTCGTGGATCGGTTAGCGCACCGGGGGGAATTTATGACCGCGTATACGCCGTACCAGGGCGAGGCGAGCCAAGGAACGCTACAGGCGATTTATGAGTATCAGAGCCTGATTTGCGAACTGACCGGCATGGATTGTTCGAACGCTTCTATGTACGACGGCGCTTCAAGTCTCGCGGAGGGCGCGCTTGTGGCGCTGAGGTTCTCCGGAAGAAAAAAGATTTTGGTGCCTACCAATGTCCATCCTGAATACCGTGAGGTTTTGAAAACCTATCTTTCCTTTATCGACGCCGAAATCATTGAGATTACAACGAAAGACGGTGTTGTGGACGAAACGTTTTTGGAAAAATCATTGGACGAACAGGTCGCGGCGGTTATTCTGCAGCAGCCTAATTTTTTTGGGATCCTTGAGAATGCGCCAAGGATCACGGAGCTCGCGCATCGGACGGGCGCTTTGCTGATTGCCTGTGTCAATCCTCTGTCACTTGGAATTATAGAACCGCCCGGCGAATATGGGGCGGATATCGCCCTGGGAGAAGGGCAGCCCCTCGGCAACGCGGTTTCCTTCGGCGG
>PEWW01000028.1 GCA_002779345.1 Candidatus Omnitrophica bacterium CG07_land_8_20_14_0_80_50_8
ACCCAACCAGGCAGCAGAAAAATGTCTACAGGGTAACAGAGTCAAGGATCTTGGAAGTGTCGCACTTTGAGTTACAACTCGCCAAGTCCGCTAAAATTAAAAAAATCGTTGATAATTGAACATTTAATGGCTAAACTCTGAATTTTAGTGCCAAGGTGGAAAAACTGCCGGGGCAGTGGTACAAAATTTTCTCGATCTTTGCCGAGGTAGCTCAGTGGTAGAGCGCTGCCCTGAAAAGGCAGGCGTGGGCAGTTCGATTCTGCCCCTCGGCATTTATAAATAAAAGCCGTTCGGGTTTTTCCCGGGCGGCTTTTATTTATACTGCCCCCAGGCAGAATCGAACAGGAGGCGCCGATTCTGCCCCAACCCGCACATGAAGTTGACGCGTCAAAGGCAAGATGGCGGCGAGGGATTTTTGCCTGAGAATTATATAAAAAACATTGACTCTGGGTGAATAGAGGCGTTAAATAGTTTCAATGTTTCGAATATACTAAATAGGTGAAAGTCCTCTGGACGTCGAGATTCAATTCGGGAAGGGGCTCGAAATGAAAATAGGAATCATTATCTCAAACAATGACGCGGAGACCTGCTGGAATGCTTTGCGCTACGCCAACTTTTGTTTAGGGCAGAAGGACTCGGTGAAAGTATTTCTCACTGGCAAGGGAGTTGAGTATCAAAAGGTTAGTACGGGTAAGTTCAATACTGCGGAACAAGCGGATAAGTTTCTGAAATCAGGCGGCAAGATATACGCCTGTGGGACGTGTATCAAATCAAGAGAGCAAGAAGCGTCTGAAATGTGCCCTATTTCCACGATGAAAGATATGTATGAAATCATCAAGGAAAGCAACAAGGTGGTGACATTTTAAAATAGAAAGGCGGATCAAGTGAAAAATGTCGATGATAAAATTTTTCTGATGCATGCTGAAGTCTGCAAAGCCATGGCTAACCCTATCCGCTTGAAGATCCTCGATGCGCTTGGGCATGGCGAGCAATCCGTTGACGTCATGGCAAAATCTCTAAATCTTCGAAAAGCCAACCTTTCCCAGCATTTGGCTGTACTTCGTCAGCGCGGGATCGTCGCGACAAGACGGGACGGCCTGCATATTTATTATTGCTGTGCTAATTCCAAGATGCTTAAGGCCTGTGCGATCTTAAGGGAAGTATTGTTGGAACAATTGGAAGAAGGCGGACGGCTCACGAAACAAGTTAGTAGAAGGGGGTAACTTATGGAGATCTTCGATGCTTTTTTGAAATTTTCGCATATTCTCGCCGTAGTTTTTATGGCAGCTCCCTTATATTCGCTTATCCTCGTGAACGAACGGGCGCTTTATAGCCCGCAAATGGTTTATCAAGTGGACCGGTATATGGAAACACTTATCGGGAAAAACGCCGTCCGCTGTTTTGTTTTCCAGTTAACGGCACTGGTCACAGGGGCCCTGCTTGTTTGGCGCATGGGCTGGAGTTGGAACACCGTCCTTGTCTTGAAGCTTATTCTACTTTTTTCGCTCATGGCGCTGCTTTCTTTTGTGCACCTTGGTGTTCAACCGCGGATTGAACAGCTCCTGGCCCAAGTCAAGAACGATCCGGTTGCGGAAAAAATAGTTTCCCGCATCAAACCGCTTCGCCTTCTGCGTAAACGGCTGGCGGCAACTTGCCTGTTTCTCATGGTCGCCACCGTTTTGCTCGGCCTTCAGGTTTATGACTCATTTCCGCTTGTCGTGAATCTGGCGTTTCTCATCTTGGTCGGCTTTTTCTGCATTCGCGCATTCAATAAGCCCCTCCGACTGGGTTGGTGGTAATAATGAATCTTAAGCGCTGGACGCAATTGATGTTGGACCATCCTAAAGTCGTTATTGGCGCGACACTTCTCATAACCGTATTCTTTGCGGCGCAATTTCCGAAAATCGCGGTCGATACCGATCCCAAACATATGCTTCCCGTGACCTCTCCTGTCCGGCAGTACAACGACGAAGTGGAAAGGAATTTCGCGCTTCATCCTGACGTTATTGTGCTGGGCATCGTGAATTCTGATGGTGTTTTCAACGCACGGACGCTTCGCACCGTAAAGGATCTGACCCTAGCCATTCAGGTGCTTCCGGGTGTGATCTCGCGCGATGTTGACAGCCTTACGACCGTGGATAATGTGACATCCGAAAACGGCGAACTCATTGTTAAACCGGCGCTTGGGGATATCCCAGGGTCCGCTGGAGAGTTTTCAGCGCTCCGGCAGTCGCTTTTGGGTAATCCGCTTTTTGTGGGCCGCTTCGTTTCGGCGGACGCAACAACGCTGGCCATTTTTGTCCCCATCGAGTCAAAGGCCAACGGCAAAGAGATCGCGGACAAAATTCGTTCTCTTCTTCCGAAAGACTCTGGAGACGACAAGTTTTATATAGCGGGAGACCCTGTCGCCCGGGACACGTTTGGCACCGAAATGTTTCGCCAAATGGCCCTTTTTTCCCCTATCGCCGGGATGGTGATGTGCATCGCTCTTTGGTTCATGTTCCGTAACGTCACGGTGATCATCGCCAATATGGCGGTTGCCATGATCAGTATCATCTGGAGCATGGGGGGCCTGATAGGACTTGGGCGGCCTGTTCATATCATGACCTCCATGAGCCCTGTTTTTTTAATGGCCATCGCGACGGACGTCGTTCATATCTTTAATGAATTTGTTTTTCGATTACAGGAGGTCAAAGACAAGCGTAAGGCCATTTTAGAAACAATGGAGACGATGGGACCCGCCGTCTTTTATTCGGACGTCACGACCGCCGTGGGTTTTGCCGCGCTTGCGACCGGTTCCATTGTCCCGGTCACGATCTTTGGACTGGTTGTTGGATTCGGGACCGTGGCCATTTTGCTTATGAGCTACACGCTCGTGCCCGCCATCCTCATGCTTATCCCCGAAAAACATATTTTAAGGATGGTGAAAGCACGTGAGGAAAAAAATCAAGGATCCTTTTCATGGCTTTCACGCTTGGGAAGGTTTTGCGTGGAAAAGGCCAAGCCTATTCTTGTGATAGGGCTCGTATGGATGGTGGTGGCGACGGTCGGCCTTGCCCGTATCCGGGTAAACAACAATATGGTGAATTGGTTTAAGTGGGGCAGTGTTATCAGGACTTCGGATCGAGAAATGAATAAACATCTCGGAGGCACATCCACGGCATATTTGGTCATTCAAGGACAAGAGGACGGCGTGGTCGCAACACCGGCGCTCTTGCGTCAGATCGAGGGTCTTCAGCGTGAATTGGAAAAAGAACCGCTGGTCGGGAAAACGTTTTCGGTGGCGGATTATATCAAGCGCGTAAACCGGGTCCTGCACGATGATGATCCCGCGTTCGACCGTATCCCTGACACAGAGCGTGAAGTGGGGCAGATCCTTTTTCTCCTGCAATCGTCCGCAAAACCAAGACATCTGGATAACGTCATCGATTATCCTTCAAAGACCGCCAACATTATTCTTCAATTAAAAAGCTG
>PEWW01000026.1 GCA_002779345.1 Candidatus Omnitrophica bacterium CG07_land_8_20_14_0_80_50_8
CGGATTATGAATCCGGACGGCAGTGAGGCCCCCATGTGCGGCAACGGTGTGCGGTGTCTGGCAAAATTTGCGGCGGATCGCGGGATCGCGCGCCACCGGCTCTCCATTGAGACTTTGGCCGGGATGATCTACGCGGATGTCAAAGGCGAACGCGTGAAAGCCCGCATGGTGGAGCCCACGGATCTTAAATTAAACTTTGAGATCCGCGTGCGTGGTCGTAAAGAGCGTTTAAACTTTGTCAATACCGGCGTTCCGCATGCGGTGAAGATGGTTGATTTCGTCTCGCGTTGTGATGTCGACGGATTGGGCGCGGCTATCAGGCGTCATCCGTATTTTGCTCCGCACGGCGCCAACGTGGATTTTGTTTCGCTAAGAAAAGACGGCGCCCTGGACGTCCGGACTTATGAGAGGGGTGTAGAAGGCGAAACGCTTGCCTGCGGCACAGGCTCAACGGCCGCGGCGCTTGTCTTCGCCGCCCAAAAAAATCTCAAATCACCCGTGCTGGTTTATACGAAAAGCGGTGAGACGTTGAAGATCTATTTTTCAAGAGCGGGCATCGGTTTTTTTGGTGTGTATTTGGAAGGACGTATTATCAAAACATTCGAAGGGAGCGCAGCCTTATGAAATTTCATGGATCGATCGTAGCGATTGTAACGCCTTTTAAAAAAGGAAAAGTGGACGAAAAAACGCTGGTGAAATTGGTGCGCCGACAACTGGACGCCGGCACCGACGGCATTGTTCCGGTAGGAACCACCGGAGAGTCTCCCACCTTGTCTGTCGAGGAGCATAAGCGTGTCATCAAAATTGTCGTGGAAGCGGCCAATCACGAGGTGCCGGTTATCGCGGGAACCGGCGCCAATAGCACTGAAGAAGCGGTCTATTTGACAAAATTCGCCAAAAAAGCAGGCGCGGACGGCGCGCTTTCGGTGACGCCCTATTACAACAAACCGACGCAGGAAGGTCTCTATCGCCACTACCGAACTATCGCGGAGACCGTGGACATTCCCGTGATTCTCTATAATGTACCGGGGCGAACGGGCGTCTCACTTTCACCCCAGACAGTGGCGCGCCTGGCTAAGATTAGAAATATCGTGGCCATCAAGGAAGCCACCGGCAGTATGGATCAGGCGTCGCACATCCTCTCGTTGTGTGACATCACGGTTTTAAGCGGTGACGATTCGTTGACCCTGCCTCTTCTTTCGCTTGGCGGGAGAGGGGTCATTTCTGTGATCGCGAATATTTTACCTGATGCGATGGCGCAGATGGTCGATGCCTATTTTAGGGGCGACGCCGTAAAAGCCAAAGAGCTTCATTATCGGATGTTTTCGTTGTGCCGCGCCGTGTTTGTCGAGTCAAACCCGATCCCTGTCAAGCACGCGATGGGGCTCATGGGCCTTTGCAGCGACGAGGTTCGCTTGCCGTTGTGTGAAATGAGCGCGGATAACGAAAAAATTCTGATCAAGGCAATGAAAGACTACGGCCTTTCGGTGAAAGGATAACCCCGTTAGAAATGATGATTTGACATCAGGCGGCGTCAAGGAGGATTGCAACATGACTAAAGTGGTTTCTAACGGGGTAAAGATTGCGGTGAACGGAGCGCTCGGACGCATGGGGACGCGCATTTTAAGTTTGGCGTGCCATACGCAGGATTTTAAAATTGTCGGCGCATTTGAACACGCAAAACATGAGGCCTTGGGAAGGGAACTGGGATCCGTGCTTGGCCTTGGCGATTCTTTGAAGGTTAAAGTATCCGCGCTTTCCGCGAGCGCGCTAAAAGGCGCGGACGTCATGATTGATTTTTCAAGTCCCGAAGGAGTCGCGGCTTCTTTAAAGGCGGCGGAGAGTGTCCACGCGGGGATCATTATCGGGACGACGGGGTCAAACGCCGAAGGCGTGGAGCAAATCCGGCGGGCCTCAAAAAATATCGCGGTTCTTTTTTCACCCAATATGAGTATCGGCGCCAATTTTTTATTTGAAATCGTGCGCGCGGCCGCCCGAAGGCTCAAGGCCGGTTACGACATTGAAATTATCGAGATGCATCACCGCCTTAAAAAGGACGCCCCCAGCGGAACGGCTAAAAAAATCGCTGAAATCATTGCCCAGGAAAAAGGGTGGGATCTCACGAAGGCCGCGCGCTACGGGCGTCACGGGCTGACCGGGGAGAGGACATCGGACGAATTGGGGATTCATGCGATCCGCGGCGGGGATATTGTAGGCGAACATACGGTACTCTTCAGCGGACAAGGCGAAACGGTCGAGCTTAAACACACGGCGCTTTCGCGCGACGCGTTCGCCAGAGGCGCCCTCGTAGCCGCGCTTTTTTTATCGAAAAAGAAAAAAGGGCTCTACAGCATGGCGGATGTGTTGAACGCATAGACTGTCATCCTCGAAAATTTTTATCGAGGATCAAAACGATACGGAGGATTCCCGCTTTCGCGGGAATGACACGATCAGAGCACCAATGAGTTTCTTTTTAGAAGAATCCAAACGTTTAAAAAAACTACCGCCTTATCTTTTTGTGGAGATCGACCGCGCAAAAAGAAAAGCGATTGCAAAGGGCGTCCGGATCATTGATTTTGGAGTCGGAGACCCTGACCGGCCGACCCCCGGGTTTATTTTAAAGGCGATGCAAACGGCGCTTAAAGATCCCGCCACGCATCATTACCCCCTGGACAGAGGCTATGCGCCGTTTCGGCAGGCCGTTTCCCGTTGGGTAAAGAAACGGTTTGGCCGGACGTTTGACCCTGACACTGAGATTTTGCCGTTGATCGGCTCCAAGGAAGGGATCTCGCACCTTCCGTTGGCGTTCATCAACCCGGGAGACAGGACGCTTATCCCAGACCCCTGTTATCCGCCTTATAAAAGCGGCACCGGCTTTGCCGGCGGCGAGGGAACCCTGATGCCGCTTCGAGAAGAAAACGATTTTTTGCCGGATTTCGCGTCCGTGCCTCCGGAAGTTTTAAGAAAATCAAAAATTATTTTCATCAATTATCCTAACAATCCGACCGGCGCCACGGCGCCGAGAGTCTTTTATGAGAAACTTGTCCGCTGGGCCAGTGCCAACAAAATACTGATCGCTTCGGATCTGGCTTATTCGGAAGTTTATTTTGGAAAGGATAAGCCTTTGAGCATTTTCGAGATTCCCGGCGCGAAAGAGGTTGCCATTGAATTTCACTCACTTTCCAAAACGTGCAATATGACCGGCTGGCGAATTGGTTTCGCGCTTGCAAGAGGAGAGGTCATTGAAGCCCTCCTTAAAGTTAAAACCAATATCGACTCCGGAGTGTTTACGGCGATCCAGAAGGCATCCATCGAGGCGCTGAAAAATAGTTTCGAGTTTTCCAAGAAAACTAACAGGCGCTATCGTTCCAGACGCGACCTTTTGGTGGCGGGCCTTAAGGCGCTTGGTTTTCCGGTAAAAAATATAGAGGCGGGATTCTATGTATT
>PEWW01000120.1:0-2102 GCA_002779345.1 Candidatus Omnitrophica bacterium CG07_land_8_20_14_0_80_50_8
ACACCTTGCCGGGAGAACGGCGGTTGTCTTTCAGGGAATCCAGGATCTCCTGCCGGCTTTCGGGGCCAAGGGTTTCGATGAATGCCGCCTCTTCACGGGTCGCTTGCTTAAAATCGATCTTTGCTTCCGTATTCTTTATTTCATTCAGCAGAGACAGCCCCGGATAGTGTGACAATCCTATCTTCATCGACTCGGCATAGGTTGTCAGGATCTGGAAAAAATCCGTGAGGCCCGTCTCTCCCCTGTCGTACTTTTTCGCAGACGATACAAGCGACAAGAGCGCGGGATTCAAAACTTGAGGTGACAGCGCGTCCATGGACGCCTCGACCTTTAAAAGATAATCGCCAAATCTCTCCCGGGCCTTGGCCACACCGGCATAGTCGGCGAGCGCCTTGCGATAAAGCGCGGGGTCTTCGACGCCCCAGAGCGTGAAGTCGTTGTCCAGCGCGACCTGCGCGTATTCGGCTCCGTGCAAGATCCCCTTATTAAGGAAGGCGTCCGATGCTCTGCGACGAGTCGCGGCGTCCGCGTATTTTCTGAAGAAAGAAAGCGAATTGTCCCTTATGCCCGCTTCGGTGAATACAAAACGAATGTCTTTTTTCTGGCGGCAAATATGGTCTATCGAGAGCGCGAGGTTTTTCTGGGCGGAAGCGTTGGTGTGGGCGTCCTGAAGGAGGATGACGGTCCGTCCGCCGCCCGGAGACGTGAAGGCATCGTCCATGGCAGCTACCGACTCGGGGAGACGAATGTCCGTGGATACCTTGCCGGGAAAATGCCACGCGGCGGGTCTCGTATCAGGAGCGGCAAAAACCACCTGCTCGGCCAAAAACGACGCCACGAGCGCCAGGCTTATCGATTTAAGAACTTTTCCGTAACGGCTCTTATTAATGATTTTGTCCCGCTTTCCTCTTTGGCTATTTCAGGTTAAAACGTGATGTAAATAGAAGTATACATGTCGTTTGATATTTTTTCAAATTTCTTATTAAGGCATATTTCAATCGAAATTAACATTACTTATTAATTTTTCATGTTTCCGGGCTCAAAAACTCTTGCAGTTGTCATTCCCGAATTCTTTTGCCGTAAATCAACTTGTACGAGCGAGCAATACTCCGCTCAGCACCGCTTGATTCGCCCCTCCGAGGCGAATCTGCGCTTGGTGGCGATGCCTGCGCAGGCTAAAAACTCATGTTCCATGGTGCTCGGCGCCGCCAACATGCCTCGCGGAGCATTGCTCACCCATACATCCGGTAATGGCCTTCCGGGACGGTGATCTTATATTGGCGGGAGATTTCACTGCGCTCAAGACGATATTTGACGAGCGGGAGCTGCGGGGTAGTCGCAGCGGCGAGTTCCGCAGGACGCGAGCTTCCTACATTTCTTAATTATAGTGCTCGCGCCGAGGACCTGTTTGAGCAACAAGACTATCCCGCGGCTCCCGCTTGTTGCCCCCCCTGGAAGCATTTATCCCGACAGATTTGTCTGCGACCAAATCTAAACGTCGGGATTTCCGCCAAACGATTTGGCGGATATGTCCACAAAGCGTTATTTGAAAAGGATCCGCCAGCGCTTTGTGGCGGAAATTCGTCCTTAAACTTACGCTCCTTTTAGTCGCGTAAGTTTAGGACTCATTAAAAAGTCGGCTACCCCACCACTTGCTTGGCCTGCATATGCAGGCCGTTCCCGAAGGGATCATTACAAGCGAATGGTGGGGCTACGCCCCGGAACGATTGGGATCGGTCGCATTTTAGAGTAACGTATAGAACGATTTTGCATCGTCCTAATGCTCATAAAATGCAGATTCGCGAAGCGTAGCCTAAATGAGCTCGGGACTTACGACGCCACTAGCGTCGTCAAGTCCACCGAGCGAATTCCCGCCGCAAAGCGTTGGCGGGTCCGTCCAAACACCGCGGCGCTTTGTGGACGGGTCCGCCGCACTGTTTGGCGGATATCCTGAGCAGGCGCCCAAGCGCTTGCCGAAGGATCTAAATGTAAAAGAACAAAAATCTTATGCCGCGGAGCCAACGGCCTGGGTCTTCATCTTTACCGCGGACATCCAGATCGACCATTCCATCGGCGCAAGCTTCGGCAGATATCTGAACACG
>PEWW01000120.1:2121-3442 GCA_002779345.1 Candidatus Omnitrophica bacterium CG07_land_8_20_14_0_80_50_8
CCTTTTGAATAAAGCTCGGCAGGCCGCCCTGCAGATCCGCGGTCAATAGGATCGCGGCGGCAACCAATGCGCCTCGTGCGTATCCCGTTCCCGGCTCACCCTTCATTTGGAGGACGAACGCCCTAGCCTTCGCGCCGGCGGACACATCCGCCGTGAACGACTCGCCTTCACCTGCGATCAGTACGAAATTGCTGTCCCGGACGATCCGGCTTTGACCCTCTTGCACGAAAGTGACATTGTTTCCAAAAATTCCGAGGCCTTCGCGGCTTATGATCTCGGTTTTTTGAGCGTCTGTAAGCGCCTCGAGATCGGCCACAGAGACCAGGACGCCCGGATTCACTGCCCGGGCTTCATGGATATCCCTTTCTATCGTCTGCGGGTCGTTCTTAAAGGCCTGCAACGTATAAATGGCGTCGCCCGCGACTTCGCCCGCATCGGTTATTCGGGCCATCGCGTCCGTCACGGCCTTCATCTTGTCTATATTCACCCCATAAACCGCCTGCACGAACTGGGGCCGGGCCGCCAGATCCGAAACCACGCGGTTTGCGAGCTCATTCGAAAGGTCATCATCTCCGACCAAAGCGCGCAGTTGAGCAAAAGACTGGCTCAGGCGGTTCTTTGAGACTTCCCTGGGTGTAGCGGGGGCGTTGACCGCCTGCGACAGCGCTAGACCAAATTGAGATGCCTGAGGCGTAATTTCATTCAATCCCGAGCGAAGATACGCTTGCCGTGCTTGATAGTCCAAAGCAACGGTCATTTGTATCGGCTCGGGCAACTGTAGATCCATCAACGACTGGACGATCTCATGTCTAAGGGCTTGTTCCTGTTCCGGTGTCAGCGATCGTTCCAAAGCTACGGTCAACCGTGCAAAAACCATAGTATTGATCGCGTTAAAGGCCTTAAGTTCATTTTCATTGAGTTGTCTTAAGACCGGGATAAGTTCGCGTGTGGATTTCGCAGTTTCCAGCGTAGACCCATCGATGATCAAGGAAAGTTTGACGCCGGCTTTTACGGCTTCCATGGCATGGCTCACAGATCTATAAACCATGAAGTGTATCCGTTCTTTGCCGTGTTTTGTAACGATAGATTCCACAAAACCGTCGAACTGCTTTCTGGCCGTAGGGTCCGCGGTGTCCGGAAGAATATAAGCGACATTGACCTTAGCAGGTTCGGACAAGGACGGTGCCGCCAACCGTGCACCGTGAGAGGCCGGGAACCTATAGGTCATATCCAGGTGGCGTCTTTGGCTTGTGACCCCGGGAGACGGATAAAAATCTTTAAGGCTGTCTACTTTAGAGAAGCCAAGCGTTTCCAGCATCGC
>PEWW01000097.1 GCA_002779345.1 Candidatus Omnitrophica bacterium CG07_land_8_20_14_0_80_50_8
TTTCTGACAGCATTCCGCTTGAGCGTAAGAAAAGGGATCCGGTGTTTAAAGTGCTTTCTGTGGCCTCGCTTTTGGGAGAGGCGATACGAAGAATTCACAACGAGGAGTCTGTGAGTAGTTTATTCAATTAAATGAGCGGGAGGCTTACGACGATGTTAATCGTCGTCAAGCCTCCCGCGCGAATTCCCGCCACAGAGCGTCGGCGGGTCTGTCCAAACAGCTTTGTGGACGGGTCCGACGTGCTGTTTGGCGGATATCTCGAGGAGTTGCGAACCAGCAACGACGAGAGATCTCATAAAGGGCAATGAAATGGAACAGATCAAATTAAGCGCATCCATAAGAGAAGGCAGAGGAAAACAGGCAGTTAAAAAATTAAGGGCTCAAGGTTTGGTACCGGGGATCGTGTATCATCGCGGCCAGGAGTCCGTTTCTATCGCGATTGCGGAGAAGGAGCTTTCGCGGATCATGCGCTCCGCCGGCGGGGATAACGTGCTGATTGATCTGACGATTGAGAAGGAAAAACAAGCAAGGCCTCGCGCGGTGATCATTAAAGAGGTCCAGCATCATCCGGTTGAACGCGGCATTCTGCACGTGGACTTCAACGAAATCTCTTTGACTGAAAAAATTATCGTCGAAGTCGAAATAGTGGCACAGGGTGAGCCGATCGGCGTGAAGCAGGAGAACGGGGTACTTGATCACCCGCTGCGAACGATCAAGATTCAGTGCTTGCCGACGGATATCCCTAAACCTATTGATGTGGACGTGTCAAAACTGGCTCTCAACCAATCGATTCATGTGAAGGATATCGTTCTTTCGGATAAGCTCAAAGTGATGACGGATCCGGAACTTTTGCTCTTTCACGTCAAGCTTCACGTAGAGGAAAAGGTTGAAACGGCCGCGGTCGAAACTCCCGAACTTGAAGTGATCCGTGAGAAGAAGGATGAGACGGCAGCGCCCGTGCCCGGCGAAAAGCCAAAGGAAGAAGCAAAAGCCAAGGAAGCGCCAAAACCAGAGAAAAAATAGCGCTTATCACTGACAATGAAGTTCATCATCGGCATCGGGAATCCGGGCAAAGCGTACGAAGGAACCAGACATAACGCCGGTTTTCAAGTGCTGGAACGCCTGGGTCGAAAGCTAGACGGCGATTCCGGTCAAAAAATTAAGTGGGACGATGACGAACGCTCGAACGCTTGGATTAAAATTTACAAGGACGTAGGCCTGGCAAGGCCGCAGACCTTTGTGAATCTGACCGGCGAGGCTGTTGCGGCGCTCGCGGATAAAAATAGTTGCACACCCGGTGATCTTTTGATCGTCTGCGATGATGTGAATCTCGCGTTCGGAAAACTCAGGCTTCGCGCTTCCGGCAGTGCCGGCGGACACCACGGCTTAGCATCGATCATCAAGCGCCTGGGTTCGGATGATTTCCCTAGGCTTCGCATCGGTGTCGGCAACGAAAAAATGCCGAAAGATTTGGCTTTATTTGTGCTGGAGGAATTTCAATCCCAAGAAAAAAAAGAATTGAAGAAGGTGCTAGAAAAAGCGGTTTTGGTTTGTCGGGCATGGGAAGAAGAAGGCTTTGAATCCGCGCAGGCTTGTTTGAGCCGAGTGCAGTCTATCTAACGTGTGTCACTTAATTATGGGAGTAAAATAATGCGGAATTACGAAGGCGTGTTTATTATCAATACGGATCTGTCGGCAGAAAATGCCAAGGGCGTCGTCGCGCAGATTCAGGAGCTGGTGTCGAAGCATGGCGGCCGCATCGACGGCATTCAAGAGCGGGGCAGGAAACGTTTTGCTTACAAGATTAAAAAAAAGCACGAAGGCAATTACGTCATTATGAACTTTCAAATAGATTCGAACCAAACCAAAAAACTCGATCAAAGTTTGCGGCTGAACGATCATTTGCTGAGATTTTTACTGGTTAACAAGGACGCGTTATAAAAAAGGGGGGTTATGGCTAGTCTCAATAAGGTATTGTTGATCGGTAATCTGACCCGTGACGTGGAGCTTCGCTATGTCCCGAGCGGCTCGGCGGTGGCTAATTTTACGCTTGCGATGAACCGTGTTTACAAACTGCAGACCGGTGAGAAAAAAGAGGAAGTAAGCTTTGTCAAGGTGATCGTATGGGGCCGGATGGCCGAAGTTTGCGGGGAATACCTTAGCAAAGGCAGTCCCGTGTTTGTCGAAGGCCGTCTCCAGTCGAGATCTTGGGACGGCGCGGACGGGCAAAAAAGAAACGTTCTGGAAGTGATAGCCCTGAATGTGCAATTTTTAAAAGGCCGGCAAGGCCCGGCCAAAGATCATGATCTTCCGGCGGAGGGTGCGCAACATTCTGCCAAGGAAGAACTTCCCGAAATCCAGCTCGAGGACATGCCCGAAGGCACCGGCAAAGCGGGAGAAGAAACGCCATTTTAACCCTGAACCAATCAAACGAGGAAATGACCCATGTTTTTTAAAAAAATCAAGAAGAAGAAGTTCGGTGAAGCCGTTAAAAAAAAGTTCATCAAAAAAAGAGTATGTAAATTCACTCCCGAAGAAATCGAAACGATTGACTATAAAGACATCTCTCGTTTGCGCTACTTCGTGACGGAGAGAGGCAAGATCATTCCGAGCCGTATTTCAGGAGCCAGCGCCAAGTCTCAGCGTTACCTGACCCGTCAGATCAAACGGGCAAGACAGATCGCCCTTCTGGCGTACGTTTCGGAGTAAGAGAACGACCTGTCCTCTCGAGCGCAACGCCCGCCTACGGCGGGTCCGCCTCAGGCGGAAGAGATCTCCTAACGAGTGAGGAGATTTCTCAGTCGCTGCGGCTTCTTCGAAATGACAGGAGACTTTAGATTTCCGTTTTGCGGGAATGACAAATTAGACAAATCGCGCGGATGATACCCCGATTGTTGTAAAGGATTTTACATGGACATAGAGGTCGTTCTAACTGAGTCCGATCCAAAACTTGGCCAGCGCGGTCAGGTGATTAGAGTCTCGGCCGGTTATGCCCATAATTATTTGATTCCCCACAAAAAAGCGGCGCTTGCCACTGCCTCGAGTCTTAAGAATTTTGAGGAGGAAAAAGTCCGTCACATCAAAGCATTGGCGGACAGGAAAGCCCAAGCCCAGACGCTTGCCGACAAAATTCTCTCCCTGTCGCTTACGTTGGAAGTCCTTGCCGGTGAAGCCGAAAAACTCTTCGGCGCTGTGACAGCGCAGGATATCCACGAGGGGCTTTTGTCCCGGGGCATCGCCGTGGATAAGAAAGACATCCAATTGCCGGAGCCCATCAAAAAGCTTGGGGCTTACACGGTTTCGGTGAGACTCCACCCGGAAGTTCAGGTCAAGCTCAAGCTGTGGGTGGTAAAAAAGAAAGATTGACCCCCTGATGGAAAACAACGAGAAGGTCCCGCCTCAAAATGTAGATGCCGAGATCTCAGTGCTTGGTTCTATGT
>PEWW01000189.1:0-301 GCA_002779345.1 Candidatus Omnitrophica bacterium CG07_land_8_20_14_0_80_50_8
CGCTTCCGCTTGGCCTGGCGATGGTGTTTAATATCATCAAGGACCACAAAGGCTGGATCGATGTTTCAAGCGAGGTCGGCAAGGGGACCGCGTTCCAAATTTATTTGTCCGCTCTTTCTAAGGACCAAGCGCAAGAAAAAAACTCAAAAGAAATCCCCGCACCGGTCCTTCAAACAGGGAACGAGACTGTTCTTTTTGTCGATGACGAAGAAAATATAAGAAATATGGGCAAGGCTTTTTTGCAGCGCTTGGGCTACCGGGTCTTATTGGCCCGTGACGGCGAGGAGGCTGCCAAACAGTA
>PEWW01000189.1:329-3436 GCA_002779345.1 Candidatus Omnitrophica bacterium CG07_land_8_20_14_0_80_50_8
GTGGTGCTTGACATGACAATGCCTAACCTTACCGGCAGACAGACGATACGAAAAATTCTCGAGATAAATCCTAAGGCAAAAATAATTACAGCCAGCGGGTACACTTCGGAAGGCAGTCCGGAAGAATTGATTCAGGAGGGGGTAGCCGATTTTATTCAAAAACCTTACACGATCCTACCATTGTCTCAGGTAGCAAGAAAAGTGATTGACCAGGGAAAATAATCCCAAAAAATCCCTCGCCTCTCGAACTCCAATAGCGGAATGTGAATGCCCCGCTCCGCCCTTGCTTGGGCTCGGGCTTCGCTCCGCGCCCGCCTGGGCCGGCCGGCAGGCTCCACCTACAGGGGGCTGGGAGGTTAGAGGCGTGAAAATATCGAGCGGATTCTCGCCATTTTGAGAGGCGAGGGATTTTTGCAAGATCTTAGAAACTGTATCGGACTCTCGCGTACACGTTATCGTTGTTTTCCAGTTGCCCAAACTCCGTCCAATCGGACCTGCCGAAAAAGACATTGGCTCCCACCGTCACTTTCCATTGATCGTTGACCTGCCACGCAAGCCGCGGCCGCAGATGCGCGTCGCTGTCCGTCGGGCTGTAAAAGACAAAGCAGGAAGCCTCAAGCGTTTGAAGCCAGAAAAGTTTCGTGAGCCGAAGTGTCATGAGTTGTCGGAACTGGTCGCGGGGCACATCGCCAGCCCGGGCGTTTGCTGTGAACGCGTCAAAATCCAGCATCTGCTCGACGAAATACTGAACTCCGACGCGCAGGTCTTCCGGGAAATCACGCTCATACCCCGCCAGGTACTTTACCGCCGAATTTTCCACGAGGCGGTCGATGCCGCTCCGGTCCTCCAAAGAGTCCATGTACCCAATCTCACCCGAGACGATCCCCCCGACAAAAGGCGCCGGACCGCGAAGGCTCGAGCCGTAAACGGCAAGCTTCGGGTAAAAAAATTCTTTGTTGCCCCCGCTCTTAACCCCGCGAGCCTGGTTGAAATAGCCCTTGAATCCGTAAAGCGCCGCTTCATAGCCGTTGAAATTACGGTAGACGCGGGCGGCTGCTTCGGTGCTGTCGGGTTGCAACGGCGGCTCTTTCAATAAACGGCCGGATTCCTTCCCGGCCAAGCGGCCGAGAAACATGTCATAGAAGCTCAGCCGGCCGCCGTCAAGAGAGGTATCAGGCGTAAAAAAAGGAATGAAGACCAGATCCACCGAAACCTGGGGATTGTATAAAGAAAATTTCGCGGCGTCGGAGGGCACTTTAAGGTATTCATCGTCCCTTCCCACGAAGAACGATTCAAAATCTTTCGGGAATACATCATTGATAAAGAGCAGATCCCCCGTTCCCCACGTGAGGATCTGCCTCCCAAGCTTCACATCGAGCCAAGAAAAGGGGCTGAAAATTCCATTCGCCTCGCGAATGTTGTATCGCACGTTTTCCTCGTGCTCGTCGACGAGAAGGCCGCCTTTATAAAAAAATCCCGTGTTCCATCGGGCCAAGGTTTCGGGTTGGTCGGGACGCCAACTCGTCTTAAGCTGGAGACGTTGTTCCAACAAATTAAAATCATCTTTCTGCGTCAACCCATTGTGATCAAGTTTTGGGCCATAGGCGGCCTCAGCGAAGCCGTGGATGTTTTTAGTCGGGTCGTCGGCAAACGCGTCTTTGGCCGGTAAAGCCAAGAGAAGCAGTGCCGCCGGAAATAAGACAAGTCGCCTCCACGTATTTCTCTTTACTGAATCCATTGCGAAGGAGGTCTGCGGAGAAAACGTTCTTGAAAGAGGTGGTCAGTCATTCCGCCGTCATACGAGACGGCCTTTATACTGATCTCCGTGAAGCGCTCGTTTCCGAGGTCTTTCATGACGGCCTTGGTGATGGTGGGGGTACCGTTAATGCTTTGGATCTCCCGGGCTTCATAAACCCTGTAAAGCGTCCCTTTGAGATCGTAATGTTCGACTTTAATCGGCAGGTGCGTGGCTTTATCGATCCAAAACTTGCGAGTGCTAAACTCCACCTCGCCCGGGTGCTTCGGCGTGCTTTTAACGACAATGGTCGAATATTCTCCGAGAGTTTCTTCGGCGACCAATTCATGCGTATCCTCGTCAAGATCGCGCCCGGAAACGTCCTCATAGGTGAAATCAGACCCGGCAAAGCTTGTGCGCTTGTCGCTTGTCGCGATGCGTTTCACCAGATCGATCGCCGGCAGATAAAGCCAGCGGTCATCCTCACGGGCTCGGTGCTTTAAGACAAGAAAACTCATCCCTTGAACATCCGCCGGTTCATGGAAATAAACATAATACGACTGATCGCCGCCGTCTGATTTGTCCAAGCGGAGCATTGTCAAACGGCGTTGACGGGCCTGGCCTTGGCGGTTGACGATCCGCATTTGAATCTGGCTTTTCGCGTCGTTGTTGGGATAATAGTAGGCCGAAATCATCTCTTTCATCACGGACGTCCCGTCCGGTGCCTGCGCCGCGCAAGTAGGCAGCGACGCGAATAGTTCCGCCAATAAGAAAATAGGGATCAAAAAAACCGGGCGATATTTCATTTTTGAACCTCCTTTATCAGTTTTCGACGCAAACCTTGGATAAGGGCGGGTAGATAGACTACGCTTGCCAATGAAGACAGAACCATAATTGCCGCCATCAAGATCCCGACTGTAATGTACGGTGTAAGATCGGCGAACCCCATCACCGCAAAACCCAGCGCAAAGAGGATCGCGTTCAAAAAAATTCCCTTGCCGGGGCGGGCGACCGCCCAAATAAGCGCTTCTTTCAGATCCGGTTTTTCCCGGAGCCGTCGACGGAATCGACTGACAAAGTGAATGGCAAAATCAACGGCCATGCCCAAAGACAGCGTGGATAAAACCGCCACAGGCATGTCAAAATCTTTTCCCATGAGCCCCACCATTCCATAAATGAACGCGAGGGTGAATAATAGCGGCAGAAAACTCAACACTCCCCACAGCAATGAGCGGGTCTCGATAACCAATAGAATCAGAACAAAAACCAGCCCCCAAAGAAAACTATTCAGCATTCCCCAAAGAACTTCGTGGTTCCAGACCTTATTAAAGTACGCGATTCCGGCGGGCTTGACCGTCGTTTCTTTAGGCAA
>PEWW01000083.1:0-1368 GCA_002779345.1 Candidatus Omnitrophica bacterium CG07_land_8_20_14_0_80_50_8
GCGGCCGCGACCGCGTTGTCAAACGGGTCCTTAAAATAGTTTTCCAGTTTAACAACAGGTTCGGGAGAAAGGGTCAAGGTTCGCATCGGGTCATTCTAGCAAAGGAGGAGTCTGTTATGGAAAGAAAATTTGCGTCCGCAACACCAAGCAAGCGATTGTTATTCCGGCGGGCTTTATCTCACACTAGCGCAAGTTCTAATTTCTCCGATGGCATGTGTAATTTGACCTGTCGGGCGATCACCCCAAAATTTCTTAGAGAAATGGTCGCGGAGATTTCTTTAGCCGCTTTTTGAACGCGTCCGGCAGCAATTGTGCAGTAATGTTTATTATTGTCGACCAAAATCGATCTTCGGCCAAGCTGTAAAGCCGCAATAGCCGTTTGCCCGGAACCGCCAAACGGATCAACAACTACCCCATTGTTCGGCGTTAACAGCTTGATAAAAAACGACGGCAATCCCACAGGATAAACAGCGGGATGACCAAAATTTTTTCCAACGAGCGGCACACTCAGAACATTAGACGGTAACACCTTTTTTTTCCTACCCATTTTCTTAAATCTCTTCCAAAGCCGCTATTATTTTCAGAATTGTGTCTTATTGCTGACTTGCCGTTCAGATTTACTAAGCGGACATCGGCCCACTTTCCCATTGGAACCTTGACCGCATTCTGGTTCATATACGGAGCGGTGCTTTTTGCCAAATGAAAACAATACTCCCATCCGTCCCTAAGTCTTGCGGGCCAAAAACCTGGCATAGGGTTCGTTTTATGCCAAATATAATCATCTATAGCGTACCAGCCCAACTCAGAAAGCTTTTCAATTGTTTTCCACACATAGCGGTGCCTTACTCCACCGACTATCTTGTCCTTAATATTTATCACTAGACTACCTTCGGGTTTCAAAATATTAAAAAATGCTTGATGAAAACTAGAAAACCAATCTACAAACGCATCCGGATGGATACTATCATAATGTTTTTTCTGGCATCGGCATACGGCGGCGATGTTACTATTAAATCTGCGATCTGCCCCAAAGGAGGCAAAACACTTCTGCTATCCCCGTAAATTATCTGACAATCCAAAACTTTTTTTCTGACCGCCCTCATATTTCCTCCCTGCCTATTTTTCTGTTATAAATTTAACGAATTTTGTCTGATCTAATTTTCCGTGGGCGTCAACAAGCCCCATCTTGATAAATTCTTCTTTCAATAAATGAGCGCATTCTTTTTTATGTTTGATAGTATAGAACGGTAAATAGCCGCCAACTCTTGTTATGGCCAATTTATAAATATCAACCGGCGGTCGACCACAAATAAAAGGAAATATAAATCCTGACTCCCACGACTCACAATTATCGGAGAACGGATAGCC
>PEWW01000083.1:1443-3421 GCA_002779345.1 Candidatus Omnitrophica bacterium CG07_land_8_20_14_0_80_50_8
ATCAGCGGATTTTTTGACAGAGGTATAAATACGAATACCCTGTTTGAATCTAGGCGTTCTAATCTCAGCTACAACATCTCCCTCACGAGCGCCATCAAACACCGCTTCAATATTAGATTTCTTGCTTTTTAAAGACTTCCTCATCAGTTCAATTGCTAAATACTGATAAAAAACTCCCCTGTTCATTCTTTGCCTCTGCATTTCGTGAGGAATCGCATCCAATTCGAAAATTTCTTCAATAGCGCACTGCAAATAAAAATACGATCCCAAAATTGGGTCAGTCCTTTTCTTTAAATGACTTACGCACAACTTGACTAGTTCTACTGGAGTCTTTATGACTTTTCTAACGCCGCCGACTCGATCTCTGCTCGTTCTGTCAAAAGCGGCATCAATTGCCTTCATTATTAATTCATCGGATAAGGGCGGCTTATGTTGGGGAAATAACGAATGAGCGGCCAGCAAACTCCCATTCTCCCTTGGGTAAGGTTGACGGTTAGACTGAGTTCTGCGTGGTGTTATAGACACAAATATATAACTTAAAGCAGCAATAAGCAAACACTTTGGAAATTTATAGCAGCGCAGTAGTCAGTAATAAGAGCGGGGGAGTCGATTTATCTTAACACGAGCTACAACAGAGAGCGCTTTCGCTGACCGGACGTGGTGATCCCGTTTACAATAGTATCGAATTGAAGCTTGATCCCCGATAAAAGATTTCGGGGATGACAGCCTTGGTATTCGTAACCGCGCCCATATAGGTCACGCCAGTGACACCGCCGCAGGGGAAAAAGGATAAACAAGGGAAAAGGGGACTCTCCCCTTTTCCCTTGCCTAAGAGGGATTTTGACTTTCCTCTAGAAAGGGGGTTCAGTGCCGAGGATTTTGCGATCGCTGGTATCGCGTAGCAAAATCCGAGGACACGCCGAAGGGGGAAACTACGTTTCCCCCTCGGAGCCTTACGCGGCGCACTCGCCTTTGCCCATGACGAGTTTGAAGGGTTTGCCGGGGTCGCCTAAATCTTCGTACATCTCGGGATCTTGGTCGAACGGAGGGATCAAAGTGAACGGCTCGACGATTTCTTTAAATTTGGCAGTGTCGACGCGCTGGGCCCATTGGATAAACGATTCTTGGGCTCCTTTTTCTTTCTTAAAAACCTCTAAAATCGCGCGGACCGCCTCCGGCACGCGTTTGGCCGGAATTTGAGTGATCCGTTTACCGAACACCGCTCCCCCGTTCGGATCCGTATGGCCGCCGATCATCAGCTGATAATGCGGCACGGCCCTGGAGTCCACGTTTTTGGAGGCGCCGTGGAAACCGATATTGGCCACGTGATGGTGACCGCAGGAATTGGTACAACCGGAAATCCTGATCGTAATATTTTTAAAAGCGGGGTCATCCCCAAGGCCCGAGCCGCTCTCAAACAGTTTGCTGATCGCCAACGCCAAGCCCTTGGAGTGCGTGATGGCGATCTGGCAGGTATCGGCGCCGGGGCAACGGGTAATATCGGCGATCGTTTCGGCGCCTTTGGCCGCGAGCCCCGCTTTCCCAAGCTCCGCAAAAAGCGCCCGAAGCGACGCTTGGGGAACCCACTGCAAAAGAATATTCTGCAAGATAGTCGTCCGCATGCGGCCGTCGCAAAAAGCACGGGAGATCCTCGCTAAATTCCGCATCTGATCGGAGCTGATATCTCCCAGCGGACAGCGGACATTAACGCCGTAATAGCCTTTTTGTTTCTGTTCAAAGGTGTTAGTTCTTTGCCATGCGTCAAATCCCGGCAGGTTCGCCGAAGCGGTTGTCGGAGCAGGCGATTTAAGAACGGGCGCTTTTTCCTCCTCAAGATTTAATTTCCAAAAGGCCTGTCTGCCGGAACCGGTCAAGATGACTTGCGTTCGTTCAGTTAAAAATTCCTGTCGAAACAGTTCGATCCCCCACTTGGCGACTAAATACTTAAGACGCGCGCGGTTTTTATCTTTCCGTTCGC
>PEWW01000089.1 GCA_002779345.1 Candidatus Omnitrophica bacterium CG07_land_8_20_14_0_80_50_8
AAGGCAGCCTTGATCCAGGCCTGGCGGTCGGAGAGGGCCTTCTCGGCCTCGGTTTTCTGGTCAACGGCGGCCTGGGTCTCCGCCTGGAGGTGCTGATTGGCTTGAGCAAGCAGTTGGCCCAGCTCCTTAGGTGTTTGGAATTTCATGTCTTTTTTGCCTAAGGCGTCCTGGGCGAGTTTATGGGCTTCCACCTTGACGGAGTAACTCTGCTGGACGCTTTGGAGCGCCTGTTTGATCTGGGGTTCATCTTCCAGATAAGGTGTAAGAGAGGCCCACTGAACCAGCGCCTCATCTATTTTACCGGCCGCGTTGAGCGCCTTCCCCCTTTCGTACGTCATTTGGATCCAGGCTTGGCGGTCAGAGATCGATTTCTCCATATCGGCACGCTGGGCTTGAGACCGTTGTGTCTGGTCCTGAAGTTTTTGATTGGATTCATTTAACAAGGTAAGCATTTCGCCGGCGTAGGGAAATTTAAGTTCGTTGTACTCGTTAGCCGTAAAATCGATCACGGCCCTCTTGGCAAGGCCGGCATCTACGTTGCTTTGTTTTAAGGTCTCAAGGATCTTCTGCATCATGTCCTTGTCTTCCATGTATGGCAGAAGCTTGGACCACTCCGCGATTGCCTCGTCATATTTGTCGACTGAAAAGAATTCCCTTCCTTTTTCAAACGTGGCCTGAACCCAAGCCTTGCGGTCGGCGATGGCTTTTTCGACTTTTTGCTTCTCAGATTTGTATTCTTGACTCAACGCGATGAGCCGCTGATTGGCCTGTTCGAAGGCTTGAGTAAAATCTTTTGACAGATTAAACTTGACTGCCTGGCGGCTTTGGGCGTCTTGCGCGACCTTTTGCGCTTCAAGCGAGACAGCATAGTTTTGCTTCAATAGGTCAATGAGCCGTTTAGCCTCGGATTTTTCATCCAAATAAGGATCCAGCAAACTCCACTGTTCTAGAGCCTGGGCCCATTTTCCTTTCGCGGAAAACGCCCGGCCTTTTTCAAAAGTAGATCGGACCCAGGCTTGGCGGTCGGCGAGGACCTGTTCGGCTTTTTGTTTGCCCGACCCAGATTGCTCAATCTGATTGATGATCTTTTGATTGGTCTGTTCGAAAATCTTGATAAAATCCTCCGTCAGATCGAACTTGGCCTCCTGGCGGCCTTGGGCTTCCAGCGCTGATTTTTGAAACGCAATCGCGGTAGTGTAATTTTGCTTCACGGAGCCGATCAATTGCTTCGCCTCTGATTTTTCATCCAAGTGAGGGTCGAGCAAGTTCCATTGATCGATAGCCTCGGCCCATTTTCCTTCCGTGGAAAACGCCCGGCCCTTTTCAAAAGTAGATCGAACCCAGGCTTGGCGGTCGGCCAGGGTCTGTTCGGCCTTGGTTTGATCGGATTGGTATCCCCGGCTTAGCGCGACGAGGCGTTGATTGGCCTGTTCGAAGGCTTGAGTAAAATCTTTTGACAGATTAAACTTGACTGCCTGGCGGTCCTGGGCGTCTTGCGCTGCTTTGCGGGTTTCAAGAGACGTTACACAAGTCTGTTTAAGTGCGCCGATGAGTTGTTTGGCGTCTGATTTTTCATCCAAGTAAGGCAATAGCGCGTTCCACTGGTCCAAGGCTTCGGGGAGTTTACCCTCCGCATAGAAAGCTTTCCCTTTCTCAAAAGTAGATTTGACGAAGGTTTGGCGGACGGCGAGGACCTGTTCGGCTTTTTGTTTGGCGGATTGAGACTCCTTAATTTGTTTATCCAATGCCGTATTCACGCCGCTGATAATTTGATTCACATCTTTCGGAAGCGTCAGGTCTTTGACTTGATTGACCCCGGCCTCGAGAGCCTCTTTCTTCGCTTGTAAGACAAAATAATAATTTTGCTTCAAGGCGTTCACCACTTCTTTGATCCCTGATTTTTCATCAAGATAAGGGGTCAGTTTTTCCCATTCGCCGATCGCCTCTTCATATTTTCCGTTTTCATACAACGACTTGCCGTTTTCAAAAGTGGAATTCACCCATGTTTGCCTGTCCACAAGCGCTTTTTCCATCTCGGCGCGCTTCGCTTGTGCCTCCGCGGCTTCGACTTGAAGTTTTTGATTGGCTTGGGTCAAGAGATCGCTAAATTCTTTCGGCGTTTCAGATTTTATGTCTTTCTTGCCGAGCGCGTCCTGAAATTGGTTCTTGGCTTCTACGGATTGGGCTTGGCTTTTGCCGATCAGTTGAATGTATTCGTCGATCTGGGATCCATCCGCGAGGTACGGCACAAGCAAGGTCCATTGGGCCAGCGCCTCGGAGACCTTGCCCGATTCATAGAGGGCTTTGCCGTTCTGGAAAGTCGCGGTGATCCAGGTCTGGCGTTCCGAGAAGGTTTGGTCGGCTTTTTGCTTTTGAGCCAAAGCGTCCTGGGAATCCGCCTCGAGTTTCTGGTTGACTTGAGTTAAATAAAGTGAAAATTCTTCAGGCGCGTTCAAGTGCGCATCCTGATGTGCGACTGCGTCAATCGCCTCTTTTTTCGCGGCCAAAACTTTTTGGAAGGTCTCTTTTAGCTCCCGGATACGGGCCTTCGTGTCGGATTTGTCATCCAGATACGCCGCAATTTTATCCCACTGTTCCACGGCCTCGTAAAATTTTCCGCCGGCATAGAGTTTTTTGCCTTTCTGAAAAGTTTCATCAATCCACGCCTGCCGTTCCACCAGCGTTTTCTGAGCTGTCGTCTTTTGAAGCTCGGCCTCCTGCACTTCAGTCTGTAATTTTTGATCAGCCGAACGGATAGCTTGCGTGATGCCCGATACGTAGGATGGGTCTACGGGGGTGTGAACTTTGGCGGAAGTGTCCGCTAATGATTTCTGAGCCTCCAGTAAGCTCTGGTAGTCTGTTTTTAAAATGTCGATTTGCTTTTTAATACCCGAATTCTCATCGACATAGGGTACGAGTTTGTCCCACTGGCCGATCGCGTCTTCGTAGTGACTTTGGTAGTAGAGCACTTTTCCTTTTTGGAAAATGGCCTCCATGCGAGCGGTCAATTCTTTGGACGTGCGTTCTATCTGAGCTTGGCGCTCGGCTTGAGTTTGCTTAGTGTCGGCCGCCTCGGCTCGGAAATGACCGGACGCTTCTTCCAAGATCTTCAAAAGATCCTCGGGCGCCTGGTATTTTACGGTTTCTACTTCATGAAGATCGCCGATTGCTTTCTTGGCTTTTTGAATTTCCAAAAGGCTGGCCCTGGCCGTCTCGATGGCTTGTTTGGTCTCAGATGCGTTTTCAAGAAATGGGGCAATTAAATCCCACTGATCCAAAGCCTCTTTGTATTTTCCTTGTTGATAAAGTGCTCGGCCGTTAACGAATGTAGATTTAACCCAAACTTCTTTTTGGGCAATCGACTCTTCCATCCGGCCGCGCTCGCCTTTGACGGCCGCCGCTTCG
>PEWW01000042.1 GCA_002779345.1 Candidatus Omnitrophica bacterium CG07_land_8_20_14_0_80_50_8
CATGGAATATTTGGGCACTTCTGTGGTCGGGGATGAATTGTATGGCAGAAAACAGCCGGGGGAACGGCTATGTCTTCACGCGTCAAAAATTGAATTCGCGCACCCAATCACCGGGGCATCCATGAGTTTTACAAGCGAGCTTCCGGAAGAGTTTAAAGCGATCATCCGAAAAGCAGAGGGCCGGTCGTGAATATTAAGATTAAAAAAGCGGATCACCCGTTGTCGGGAACACTGTCGTTTCCCGGCGACAAGTCCCTTTCGCATCGGGCGATTATATTCGGCGCGCTGGCGGAAGGCGAGTCGCATTTTACGAACGTGTTGACCGCCGAAGACTGCGTCTGCACAAGAAAGGCTTTTGAGGCACTGGGCGTGGAGATCCGTTCTAACGGTTCGACGGGCCTGACTATTAAAGGCAGGGGCCTGCACGCGTTGAAAAGTCCCGCGCATGAAATTTATTTGGGAAATTCCGGCACGGCCATGCGGCTTTTGATGGGTGTGCTGGCGGGAAATCCTTTAGAGGCGCTCTTGACCGGCGACCCCTCGCTTTCTTCAAGGCCCATGCGGCGCGTCACGGACTATTTGAAACGGATGGGCGCGTCCTTCGAAGGAAAAGACAACGCGAATTTTGCGCCTATTAAGGTCAAGGGCGGAAAACTGAAGGCCATAGACGCGAAGCTTGGGATCCCAAGCGCTCAAGTGAAGTCCGCGATCCTGTTGGCAGGCCTTTACGCTCAAGGAAAAACAAGCGTCACGGAACCGGCGAAGTCGCGGGATCACACGGAGCGTTTTTTAAAATATTTCGGCGCGCGGATCGAGGAAAAAGGCTTGACGGTTTCCATCCGGGGAGGTCAACGGCTTAAGGCCGGAAGCTTTGAGATTGCCGGTGATATCTCAAGTGCCGCATTTTTTATGGCCATGGCCTTATTGGTTCCGGCGTCTGGGATTACGTTTGAATCCATTCTTGATAATCCGACGCGAACAGGGATTATCGAAGCTCTTGGCAAAATGGGCGCTCATTTTGGAAATAAGAGACGCCGCGCCCAGGAAGGCCCGGAAAACGTTTCAAATTTTTCATTAAAGGCCCAGCCGTTAAAGGCCTTTGAAATCCGAAAAGCCCAGATCCCGTCTTTGATCGACGAGATCCCGATCCTCTCGGTCATGGCGACGCAGGCGAACGGAACCAGCGTGATCTATGACGCGGACGAATTGCGTGTCAAAGAAACGGACCGCATTCATTCCATGGTAACTCAACTGTCTAACATGGGCGCTAAAATCAGATCAGAAGGGAACACGATCATTATTGACGGTCCGACGGCGCTTACCGGAGCAGAGGTCGATTCTTTTAAAGACCACCGGACGGCGATGTCTTTGATCGTGGCGGGATTGCTGGCGGACGGCGAGACACGGGTTAGGGATCTGGATTGCATCTATACGTCATTCCCAAACTTTTTTGAATTATTAAAAAAGGCCGGCGCCCGGTACGAGTTGTATTGACACCCTGAAAGTCGGTTGATATAATTAACCGTTCCAGAATAATTTAAACTCATTTTCTACGAGCATCTTAAGAGTGTTTCTTGAAAAAATTTTTTCAACGACTGCGTAAATTAAACAACTGGTTTCTTGGATTTTTCTCCAATGACATGGGGATAGACCTGGGTACCGCCAATACCCTTGTTTTTGTTAAAGGTCAAGGCATTGTGCTTTGTGAACCTTCGGTGGTCGCCATCCGCAAAGGAACCAGCGAAGTCCTGGCGGTCGGGGATGAGGCCAAACGCATGTTAGGGCGAACACCCGGCTCCATTATGGCTATCCGTCCGATGAAGGACGGCGTGATCGCCGATTTTGAAATCACGGAGAGCATGCTGCGCCATTTCATCAACAAAGTACACAATCGCAGGCGCTTTGTTCGCCCGCGCATGGTGATCGCTATCCCTTCCGGAATCACCGAAGTCGAAAAAAGAGCGGTGAGAGATTCCGCGCTTCACGCGGGAGCGCGCGAGGTCTATTTGGTTGAAGAACCGATGGCGGCGGCGATTGGAGTAGGCCTCCCTATTCAGGAACCGGCCGGCAGTATGATCATTGATGTTGGCGGCGGCACCAGCGAAATGGCGGTGATTTCTCTGGCAGGGGTGGTGTTTTCCAAAAGCATTCGTATCGGCGGTGACGAGATGGATGACGCCATTATCGAACATGTAAAAAAGACGTATAATTTAATGATCGGCGAAAGAACTGCCGAAGAAATAAAAATAAAAATCGGCTCGGCCTATCCGCTCGAAGAAGAGCTTTCCATGGAAATCCGCGGACGGGATCTGGTTTCGGGTCTGCCTAAGATGGTGCGGATCACTTCCGAAGAAGTACGCGAGGCATTGGCGGAACCGGTGCAGTATATCATCGAGGCCGTGCGTGTGACGCTTGAGAGGACCGCGCCTGAGCTTTGCGCGGATTTGATCGACCGCGGTATCGTAATGGCCGGCGGCAGTTCGCTCTTAAGAGGTTTAGACAAATTGATCTCGGAAGAAACCGGATTGCCGGTGCATGTCGCGGAGAACCCGCTGATCGCCGTCGCGAACGGAACCGGAAAAATTTTAAGCGAACTACATTATCTTCGCAGAGTCACGGTTTCCGCTAACCGGACGATTGAAAGTTGATTTGCCCGTTATTCAGTGAAAACTCAGTGGTCAAATAGCAGTACCGAAAAATGTGTTAAGGTCCATACGTGTATTTCTTGGTATTGGCGTTTTAGTTTTAATTCTTGCCGCAATCCCTCTCTCGTCTACCGCCCGGATCAAAGGGTCATTTTATTCACTGCTTAAAGTTCCCGTAATTTTTTTTGAGAAACCGGTAAAATTAGCTTTCGATCTTTATTCTTTTCGAAAAAATGCCGTGGAAAATCAGGCGCTCAAAAACACCTTGGCGGAAAACCGTTTTCAAAATTTTCAGTCTGAAGAACTCCGGCTTGAAAATGCGCGTCTGACTAAGCTCCTTCATATTCAACCGACGATTCTTTCGGACGTTCATCATCATTATTTCGCGCGCGTTATCTTAAGGTCAACGCCGGGCTGGAACCGGGTCATTTTAATCGATAAAGGAACCAGGCAGGCAGTGAAGCCTAATATGTTAGTGCTGTCTGAGTCATCGGTGGTGGGCAAGGTAGTTATCTCGGGGCCATGGATTTCCCAGGTGCTTTTAATTACGGATACAAAATCGCGCATCGGAGCCGTGATTCAGCGGACAAGACAGGCGGGATTGCTTTTTGGGACATCGGCCGGCCAGTGCCAT
>PEWW01000012.1 GCA_002779345.1 Candidatus Omnitrophica bacterium CG07_land_8_20_14_0_80_50_8
TGGAAGGGCTCCAGGGCGCGGCGGCCGTCGGCCAACGGTACCTCATGCAGTGTTATGAAGAATCTTTCGCGAAACGCGGTTTTTCGACGGCGCAGGTGCTTTTGACATGGGACGATTTGGCCCAGCATAAAAGATTTTTGAACGCAAAACGCACCCTGAAAGAAATCCAAAAGTGGGGGTTGGTGCCGATCATCAATGAAAACGATACGGTGGCGACGGATGAAATCGGCTTTGGAGACAATGACCGGTTGTCGAGTTTGCTGGCGATATTGGTTGAGGCGGACGCGCAGGTGATCCTGTCTGATACCGACGGCCTTTTTTCAGGCAACCGGCACGCTCCGGCAAACCGTATCCGGAAGGTGGAACGGATGACGCGAACCATTTTTTCGCACGTCAAAGACACACGGAACCCTTTCACCGTCGGGGGGATGCGTTCCAAGCTCGGCGCGATCCGTATGAGCGTGACTTCGGGAGTCCCCGTTTTTTTGGCTGACGGGCGCGCGCGCGAAGTGTTGGCGAGGATTTTTAACGGGGAAGACGTGGGGACTCTTTTTTTGCCGGATCTCAAAAAGGGCCGCTCGCGAAAGGACTGGCTTGAGCATTTTTTAAAATATGTCAAAAAACCGGTAAAAAATAATCTATGAATTCTGACCCTCTTGAAACCATCGCTCAAGAAGCCAGGGCGGCCGGTATGCTGTTGGCGGGGCTTTCGACTCAGATCAAAAATCGCGCGCTGGCAGGCATGGCCAAGCATTTGATTAAAAATCAGGCGGTCATTCTTGAAGCCAACGCAAAGGACATCCGCGCGGCGAAGGCGAAAGGCATGAAGCTTGGCCTCATTAATCGTCTCGCGTTGGATGAATATAAAATAAGCCGAATCGCGGATTCCCTTGTTCTCATCTCAAAATTGCCCGATCCGGTCGGCCGCGTCATTTCCAAGACGACCCGGCCCAACGGACTGCAAATTAATAAAATCGGCGTCCCCATCGGCGTGATCCTGATTATTTATGAATCGCGTCCCAACGTGACCTCCGACTGCATGGCGCTGTGTCTTAAGTCCGGCAACAGCGTTATCTTGAAGGGCGGCAGTGAAACACTTCATTCGAACGCGGCGCTATTTAAAATTTTACAAACGGCTGCCATGGAACAGGGCGTGCCCCAAGGAGCCTTTCAATTGGTCGCGACCCCCGGACGAGGGGCTGTGAGAAAGTTGCTGGATCTTAGCCCATGGATAGATCTAGTCATCCCCAGAGGCGGGGAGGGTTTGATCCGCGCGGTGACGCGCGTTTCAAAAATCCCGGTGATCAAACACGCCAAAGGCATTTGTCACGTATTTCTTGACGCGTCCGCTGATTTTGAAAAATCGATGGCTATCACGTTGAACGCGAAAACTCAGAATCCGTCCGTCTGCAATGCGATGGAAACGCTTTTAGTTCACGAAAAAGTGGCCAAACGGTATCTGCCTAAAATTTGTTTGGCGCTGGAAGACAAGGGCGTCGAACTAAGGGGAGATGAGGCGGCACAAAAGATCGTTCCCGGCATCAAAAGAGCCGCTGAAAAAGATTGGGCATCGGAATACTTGGACCTGATCTTATCCATCCGGGTCGTGAAAGACTTAAAAGAGGCCGTCCAACATATCCAAAAATACGGTTCCCAGCATTCGGACGCGATCGTCACCGAAAATGATAAGGCCGCCGGAGAATTCACCCGGTCCGTTGACAGCGCCTGCGTTTTTGTGAATTGTTCAACGCGATTCAGCGACGGCGGTGAATTCGGCATGGGAGCGGAAATGGGCATCTCGACGGGCAAGCTCCACGCGCGCGGCCCGATGGGCTTGGAAGAGCTTACTTCCTATAAGTACGTGGTATTGGGAAATGGCCAGGTTAGAAAATAGGTGCGTGATTTTGAAAACAGCATGCGCATAGGCGTCTTTGGAGGCAGTTTCAATCCGGTTCACCGGGGTCACCTGCGTCTTGCGCGCGCGGCGCTGTCGACGCTGGATTTGGATCGTGTGATTTTTGTGCCCTCTTTTCAAAACCCTTTAAAAAAAAACGAGGAACTTCTTCCCGCGCAGCTTCGAATTCGGCTCTTAAGGATCGCGGTCAAAGCAATCCGCGGCGCGTCGGTTTCTTTGTGTGAAATAGAAAGAAGAGGCCCTTCGTTTACCGTCGATACGTTGAAATATTTTAGGCGTAGATTTGGCTCTCAGGCGGCGCTTTATTTTTTAACGGGGGCGGATACTTTGAAAACCATCGACCGGTGGAAATCCGTCGATGAGATTTTTAAACTGTGTCGTTTGGTCGTGATGACACGGCCGCGATATGCTCTCGAAAAAACGTCGAAACCGGTCGTCCGGGTGTCTTTCGCGGCGCTGGCATATTCTTCGACTGAAGTGCGCGCTCGCCTTCGACGCGGGCAGACCGTCGCGGGTATGGTGCCCCGGGGAACGGAGCGGGCGCTGGTAAATTATTTTGACAAGCTAAACAAAGGAGGTTTGAAATCAAAGCACAGCAGAAAATTGATTTAATTTGCAAAGCGGCCTACGGGAAAAAGGCCGAAGAGATAGTGATCATGGAAATGAACGGCCGATCGTCGTTTTGCGACTGTTTTATTTTGATGAGCGCGCCTTCGACGGTGCGCGTGCGCGCGATCGTAGATTTTATCGGGGAATCAATGAAGAAAAAAGGCTTGTCGCTGAAACACCGGGAGGGATACGCCGAATGCACCTGGGTGTTGTTGGACTACGGCGAAGTCGTCGTACATGTGTTTCACCACCCGACGCGGCTGTTTTACGCGCTTGAGAATCTTTGGGGCGACGCTCCTAAGAGAAATTTTATCAAATGACAGGGCTTTATGAAATCAATCAAATCTGAATTGTCCAAACTGCTTGCCGATGCGCTCAATCGCAGGTTCGGGAGTTCCCTGTTGCCTGAGGCGCTTGAATCTACTTTTACGATTCCGCGCGAGGATCGATTCGGAGACATCACCACGTCGATTGTTTTAAAACTCGCGAAGGAAAACAAGCAGTCCCCGAGGCCTTGCGCCGACGCATTGGCCCAACAACTGGAAACGCGCCTCGATCAGTTCTCTCTCCGAGGCCGTATTTTTAAGATCCTCGTGGAGGGCCCCGGATTTATTAATTTTTATTTTTCCGACCAGGAAATTGCCTCTGTCATTTTAAGGGTTCGTGAAGAAGGCCGCGATTTCGGAAAACCTAAAGGTACCGTTAAAAAAAAGATCCTGCTTGAATTTGTGAGCGCCAATCCCACCGGTCCTTTGACTGTCGCGCACGGCCGGCAAGCGGCGCTGGGAGATTCCTTGGCGAGGCTATTGCGGT
>PEWW01000038.1 GCA_002779345.1 Candidatus Omnitrophica bacterium CG07_land_8_20_14_0_80_50_8
TTATTCGTACCGACCGTCACATTGAATTGAGTCACAACAACTTTTCCATTTTCTGTTTCCCGAAGGGTTGCCACGCGTTTACCGAGTCCTTGACGGACAACACTCAATCCTTGAAGCCATTCTCTTAGTTTGGCGGGAGTAACCACATTGCCCTCTTTGTAGTGACTGTTATAGGAGTTGAAAAAATTCTCTACAGTTTCAGGCGATAAATTATCTCCCAGACCAAGCAAGCCATGTTCAATGACCAAAGAAATAACGCTCTTTTTCATGACGTTCATTACTTCCGCGTTGGTATAGACCGCGTATTCCGGTTTGCTTACCACCGCGTAAAATTGGGCCGCCGCGATGTAAAAATCCGAATCCTTGAACTGCGCTTCGTACTCCTTGGGCTTCTGGGTCAGGATCGCGATGTAGGGACGATCGGGAGATTGGTCGTCAAACTTGGGCATGACCACCAGGTACGAAAGTTTCTCCTCGTCCATGAGCTTGGAAATGCCTTCGGAGTGGAAACCGCCGGTGATGAGCGCCGCGATCTGTGTCTTGTCCGTTTTCATCCGCTTCAGGGTATTTTGAAGCAGGACCTGATTGCGCTGAGAGGCCAGTTCGTAGAATTTTTTCGCGGACGGAATAGACGCTTCCAACACATCAAAATCGGTATAGGAAGCGAACGGCACCTTGTACTTTTCCCCGAGCGCCTGAAATTCGTATTTGAGGGATCCGATCCCGCAAAGATTTTTATTCTTGACAAAAAAATCATAGTCTTTCGAAGTCAGCGAAGTGTCCAGAAGCTGGGATAAGATCGAAACACAATGCGATACTTTTGACAACATCCTTTCGTCATCTGACTCAAATAAAGTTTCTTTGAGCTGGCTTTCAAAAGATTCGACCTCGTCAAAGATCGAGACCAGGTCAATGCTTTCGTAAAGAACCACGTACTCAGAGTAAAAGATGATATTTTTGCAGCTCAATGGGTTGATGTTCGCGCCCTGAGAAAGCTGGCTGAGCAGTGTGTGGAATGCGCCGGGAGTGATCTTGGATTGCTTGTATTGCAGGGCCGCCAGAACCAGTTTTTGAAGATCTGCCTTGGACAACTTTTGCCCCAATTCCTGAATAAGCGCCTTGCGCTCGTCGTTGGCTTTCTTAAAATCGATTTCTTTCTCGAGTTCTACGGTGTCTGAGAGTTTCTTAAGGTTCGCGTATTCGTTATAATCAATGCCTTTAACCCTGGCGAGACGGCTGAAGTATTCCCAATACTCGGTGAACTTGAGGTCGCCGTTCCTGTGCAGAAGCTTTCTCTGGGTAAATTCCCGGAGTTCTTTGGAGTAGACCTTCATTTCGAGTTCACGGATGGTCCTTTGGAGCCCTTTAAGCTCATTCCTGATCTCCAGTTTCTTATCGATCAGCTCTCTAAAAACCGCGACATTCTCTTTGTAAAGGGCCGGGTCCTCAACGCCGTAAAGGCTGACGGGATCCTTTGAGATCATGGAATAAAACTCGCCCGCCGATATCTTGCCTTCTTTGAGCAAATATTCGCCCGTCTTCCGCCTCACCTCCTCGATCGGGAAACTGGAGACAAGCGACGTGTCGACAAGGTCCGAGGACCCTTCCAGGGCGATAAGCCTGAGGTCATAGTTTTTGACGAGGTTATCCAGGATACGGGTAATACTTTCCTGAGCGCCGAGTTTCTGGTGAGCGTCCTGGATATTGATGATGATCTCGTCCGTTCCCTGGACGGCTACTTTTCTGGTCAATCCCGATTCATTGGGAATGGCGATGCTGTTTAGTTTATTTTCCGGATTACTTGGGAGAGATTGCTTGGCTTCGGGACGAGCTACCTGGGACCAAATGGGTGTGCCGCCTTGCGCTGAGACGATATCCTGGGAGAGGAACGTAAAAATGATCAGCGAGGAGAGCGCTCGAAGATAAAACGAGTACCTGGATTTGAACTTTTGGCTGTCTTTGCTTTCTTCCGCTGAGTCACGCATAGTTTCGCTTTTTATTTAAATAAGTTTCGTGTATGACATATGAAATACTTATATAAACCAGACCAACAAAAGAGCAAAAAGAAAAGCTAAACGAGTTAGCTTTACTTTGCCCAATGAAACTACTTAACTACACCCATTCTTTTTACAGCCCAAGACACCGGTCCCATTCGGTTTCTATTTTTCCACTTAAAGTATACACCATGACAGGAAATATGCAATTTGATTGTAAATATTTTTTTTATTTGTAACTCATTTGTTTTCAATGGGTAATATAATTATAGATCTTACGAATGGAATTCAAAGAATGCCCCTTCGACCAAGATAAAGCCTTACCGTCGCGTCGCCCTGCCCTCATTTTCGCTATCCAATTCCCATCTCGCAGGATTATGGGCGATATATTCGCGGATTTCATCCAATGATTTATCGTTGCGGATGATGTGTTCGTAATAATTGCTTTGCCAAATAGGCCTACCTGGCGATCGTCCTAATTCATTGACACGTTTTGTTACAACGGATTTATATGAACGAATGACCGTCGGGATGGAACCATACACGGGTTTTCCGAATCGTTCACCCGTAGGGGCACGGCATGCCGTGCCCCTACAATTCACAACGGCATGCATGTGGTTTGGCATAACACAAAACATATCCAATTCAATATGTGAAAAATGATGCGGGATATCATTCCAACATTTGTTTGCAATCTGTCCCAATCGATTCAACCGCATATGCCCATCGACAATTTCCCCAAACAAACATTCCCCTTGATAGGTGCATAGGGTAACAAAATACATCCCGCATTGGGAATAATCATATTCTTTTAACCGCATTGAACGACGGTTGGATTGAATTAAATAGGGTTTTGTCATGTTCCCGTAGGGGCACGGCATGCCGTGCCCCTACGGTATGCACGGTGTCCGGCCCACGTTTACACCATACAAGACGCCGCAAGGCCCTATTTTCATTCGGATTATTTTAAAATTAATTGGGGTTAGGCCGCGGACTGACGAATGCTATTTACCGCTATGGATTTCTCAGAAGATCGTGCGTACCGACTTTTCGCAGATAAGCGATGTCATCGATCTTTTGGTAGGTGATGCGATAATTATCTGAAACTCTTATTTCGTAAATGTCTTCCTGGCCGGCCATTTTTTTATGACCTAATGAGGAGTGGCTGGGGTCTGAGGCAAACATGGAAATTGTTTTTTTTACGCGAGTCTGGATCTCTGCGGGAAGCTTTCGATAAAGGCGGACGAATGTCTCGGTCGCTTCAACACGCATCGGGTCTATTTTTGATCAAGTTTTTTGAAAAGCTCGTCAATATTTTTTGTTTTGGTCACCTTACCGCGCTTTAAATCCTTGGAAGCCTCATGTTCGTC
>PEWW01000166.1 GCA_002779345.1 Candidatus Omnitrophica bacterium CG07_land_8_20_14_0_80_50_8
CAAAGGCTTTGCCTTCACCCCCCACACTCACAAAATGAGGCACGCCGTTTAATTCGTAGGAGAAGACGGAGTGAATCGAGCTTTCTTTGTGGTTTTGTTTTATGAGTTGGGCGAACCGGGAGAATGGGGCGGTGTCCGACAGTACTTCGGGCGGGCCGAAGCCTGTACCTTTTTGCTTTAGCGCTTCCAGCTCTGCCTGGACATCGTTTATCTTGTGATTCAGCCCGTCTAATTCAGCCTGCCTTGGATTATCATTTGGGGCTTGTTCGGCGGGTGGTGGGCCGCTTTGGATGCGTGCTATTTGCTCGGCAAGCTGAGCCTTTAATCGGTTAAGAGCGCTGGGCTCGGCGAGGCGGGCGCCTTGATGTGCTGTCTGAGTCCAATCAGCTTCTCTGGACGGGGGTTCGAGAGTTTTCATGAACGCCAGCATGATGGCATAGGGCAATTCCGCCAGCGGCCGGGCGCTGATCACGCGCTCGGGGTGATCTTTGTGCATCCGGACCGTTTTCCTCGTTAATTCTTTATTTCCTAACGGCACGATAAAAATATGGGCTTTTTCTTCTTCAGCCTGAGCGATCGTCGCCAAAACACTCTCTTTCTGACCGTGCTTCACGTCTTCATCCGTGAGCGCCATCAAGATCCGTGTGCTGAGCTCTCCGCGATCGAGCGATTGTAAGAGTCTTTCGGTGTACTTATGAAGATTGTGCGCGTAATAAGTTTTCCCTTTTGCTTCCATTCCCTTCCATACATTAAAAAGAAATCTCTCCCGTTTAAAGGCCTTGGTTCTCACCGTCTCGTGCGTGATCTGCGTGCGCCCCTCGTCGTCGGCAAAAAACGCAAGCTCAAACTCGATCGGATCAAATCCTTTCCGCTCCCTCTCCTCATTGTGATCAAAAAAAGCGTTCGCCATTGCAAAAACGATGATACGCACGATATCGATCGGCCGGAAATTTTCATCCTGTTGAACAGAACCCATGCTTCCGCTGGTATCCACGACAAAGGTGAATTTGACCGGCAAAGGCTGGCTGGGCACCCATTTGCCATAAGCGGGATCTCCTATGACCGCCGCGACGATGTCGCTTAAGATCGGGCCATGCAGGAGACCGTCTTTAAATTCAATATCAACAGAAGGCAGTGTCAACACCTTGAGGGCTTCCGTCATATCTTCTATCAACTGCCGGACCCTGATCTCTTTTTGGCCCTGTTGGATCTTTATGTTTAACCAGCTTTCATATTCCTCACGTTCCGCTTGGTTCAAGCCTGTCCGCTCGGCCGCGGCCTCCTCCTCTTCCCTCTGAGTCTGCTCAAAATTAAACGGCTTCACGGCTGCGCGCTTTGTAGATTTGGCGGGAGTCCGATCGCCTTCCTTTAATAGCTCTTCCAAGCTTGGCACATTCTCCATGTGCAAAACATCCGGCGTGACGGTTGGAGCTTGTGAATCCGGCTGTGAAGGAGGTATTTCAGCGCCGGGTAATGTGGAAGTGCCGGGACCAGGCTGACCTGCTCCGGGCTGAGCGGGTTGACCTGCACCTGGCTGAGCGGGACCTTGCGGACCTGGTTGAGTTTCCGAAGTTGGTTGAGCTCCGGGAGCGGGTTGACCTGCTCCGAGTTGAGTGGGTTGACCTGCTCCGGGCTGAGCGGGTTGACCTGCACCGGGTTGAGATGGATTTTGCCGACCCTGCTCTCCTTCTGCGGGTTGAGCGGGCTGACCCGAAATCTGATCTTGCAAATCCTGAACCGCGGATTGAAGCTCATGAAGCGTTCTTTCCAAATCCCGATTCGTCCCGTTCGCTTTACCAATCAAGGTCTTGACCTCTTGTGTCTTGTCCTTGATATCCTCTACCTGCGACATTATTTGCCCCGGATCGGCGTCCGGTTTTTCCGAAACCTCTGAAAGTCTTTTTGTGCTCTGAAGCAATTGACTTGTCTTATCCAAGAGCCCCTGTAAATTCGCCAATAATTCCTGCGAACCGCCCTTCAGCGAGTCCGCGGATTCGGAAACCGAACTCGTGTCGCTTGAGGCAGGTGCCGCAGCCTCCGCCGCTTGAGCCTCGTGATTGCACTGGTCCGCCCCGGTAGCAATCTGCCTGCCTTTATCCAATAGTTGATGCGCGGAGTTCCTAATGCTGTCCGCCTGACTTTCCAAAGACTTCGCGGCCTTCTGCCGGAACCCCTCGCCGCCTTGAGGCTGCGCCGCGTCCTGCCCAAGCTTCTTGGCATCCTGTTTGGCGCCGTCCAAACCCGACGCCATTTGATCGATCTCCGAGGACAGCGCCTCCAGCTGTCCGGCGATGCCATCCATTGTGTTTTTTAGATTTTCAAGCGAAGGTTCGCCTTGGCCCGCCTGAGGGGATCCTTGAGGGCTTTGAGGATAAGGCTGGGGCTTGCCTCCTTTGTCCCCGCCGGGAGACGGAGGCGCCTGGCTCGGTTCCTGGCCCACCCCAAATTGTTCGAGCAATTCCTCCAAAGCTTTTTTGGCCTGATCCTGGATCGCCTGTTTTTGCTCCTCCGGCAGGGATTGCAGGTACTCGTCCAATTTACGAAGCTCATCTTCGGTTAGTTGATCAAAAGCGCTCTGGGTCGCCTTGCGCGCCGTCTCTTTCATCTGCTCCTGATAACCCTTCCACCGTTCTTCTTTTTTCACCGCGTCGTTGAATAAACGCAAATAAGCCGGCCATATATTTTTTTCGACCGCGCGGACCAGTTCTTCATCCGTCATTTGATCGCCTTCGAAAATTATCTTGGCCCAGCCATAGCGGGCCGGTGTCGTCAATGAACCCATCGACTCCCCGAGCGCTTGGCTAAGCAGAGGATTCTTGACGCGGGGGTCGGCGATGTTTCCCGTTTGAGGATCATAATGATAACGGCGGTACATCAGGGAATCCAGATACTGCAGGTGCAGGGGCATCGACAGAAAAAGCGCCTCTTCGACCAGAGGATTTCCGATGTCGTAGCGGTCCCTAAAAATTCTTAAGATCCATTTCCCCGAGCCCTCAAAGCGCTCACTGATCGCCCCGCTCGTGACGGCCTGTTGGTTGATATGAACTCCCATGCGGGCCGTCCGCGGCAACAAAAGCCAATCCCACAAAACCTGCGAGGCCGCGTGTTCCGTGATTTCCTGCGGAAGTCTTTTCATCAGCCTTCGAAGCCCGTATTTGACCTGGGAAATGGCCAGGAATACCTGCCCGAGTCCCCTTTCCTTCGCGGCGACGAGCTGGCCTTCCAAGTCATCCGCGTTTTCTCCATCATAAGCGCGCGGGTGAAGATCCGTCTGGATGAACCGGACCTCTCCCGTAAACTCATCCAGGGGATTGTAAGTCCAG
>PEWW01000061.1 GCA_002779345.1 Candidatus Omnitrophica bacterium CG07_land_8_20_14_0_80_50_8
AGAGTCATGGTTCGAATCCATGCGGGGCAGTAAATTAGAAAATCATTCCTATGAAGCTTGCTATACATAAATGTTCGTTTTGCCAAAAAGTGACCGGAAAAGACGAACGGCTGTTTTCGGGCCCGGGCGTTTATATCTGTGAAGACTGCGTGAAGTTCTGTTCCCAGCTTATGAAACGCGAGGCCGAGGGGGCAAATTCGAAACCTATCGTTTTAAAGGATCTGCCGAAACCGTCCGAAATAAAAAAAATTCTCGACGAATACGTCATCGGTCAGGAGCGAACAAAAAAACAGCTTTCGGTCAGTGTTTACAATCACTACAAACGCATCAATTCGATCGTGGACAGCAAAGAAGTGGAGCTTGAGAAATCAAACGTACTTCTGATCGGCCCGACGGGTTCCGGTAAAACGCTTCTGGCGCGTACGCTGGCGCGGATCCTTAAAGTTCCCTTCGCAATTTGTGACGCGACTACCTTAACCCAGGCCGGGTATGTCGGTGAAGACGTCGAGAACGTGATCGTTCGTCTTTTGCAGGACGCCAATTTTAACATCGAGCTGGCGCAGACGGGGATCGTTTATATCGACGAGATCGATAAGATCGGAAAGACTTCCGACAATGTTTCGATCACCCGCGATGTCTCAGGCGAGGGCGTCCAGCAGGCGCTTCTAAAAATCCTGGAGGGCACCAAGGCGAGTGTCCCTCCGCAAGGCGGCCGCAAACACCCCCAGGCGGAATATCTGCAGGTCGACACGACCAATATCTTATTTATCTGCGGCGGGACTTTTTCGAGTTTGGAAAAGATCATAGAACGGCGCATCGGAAAAAGAGATATCGGGTTTTCTGCCACTTGGCAAAGCGTGCCGGTGTCTCATGAACGGTTTGCCCTGTCCAAGGTGGAGACCGAGGACCTTGTGAAGTTTGGAATGATTCCAGAGTTTATCGGGCGCTTGCCGGTCATCTCAGTTTTAAAACCTTTGAGCGAAAAGGATCTTTTGAATATTTTGATCAAGCCAAAAAATGCTCTGGTGCGTCAGTTTAAGAAATTTTTTGAGATGGAAGGCGTCGCGCTGACGTTCACGGAAGACGCGCTTCGCGAAATCGTAAAAGAGGCCTCACGAAAAAACACCGGGGCTCGGGGCTTGCGCGCGATTTTGGAAGACCTGATGATGGACGTGATGTACGACATCCCTTCGATGCGGGCGATCCAGGAATGCGTGATCGATGCCTCGACGGTGATCAACCGCTCGCAACCCCTGCTCATTGATAAAAAAGTTGAAAACAAAAAGATCGCTTAATCTGGCCGCGATTATTCTAGCCGCCGGCAAAGGGGTGCGGATGCGCTCAGCCTTGCCCAAGGCGCTTCAGACGATCTGCGGCGAGACGATGTTGAACCATGTTTTGAGAAAGGTCGAAGCGATACGCGCTAAAAGAGTTCTGGTGGTTGCCGGGCACAAAATTGATCTTGTCAGAAAATCCGTCGGAGGCCGCGCCGAGATTGTTCATCAAAAAAAGCTTTTAGGCAGCGGTCACGCCCTGAATCAGGCGGCAAAAGGATTGATCGGTTTTAAGGGTTCGGTGCTGGTCATGTATTGTGACATCCCGCTTTTATCCCAAGGCACGGTGGCCAGACTCCTCGCGAATCATGTCGCGCGATCCACGGATTGTTCGCTGTTGTCGGTGACTTTGGATGATCCGTCAAGTTATGGGAGAATACAGAGAGATCCGGCGGGCCGTGTCACCGGGATTGTGGAATCGCTCGATGCCGGCGCCGCAGAAAAACGGATCCAAGAAGTCAATGTGGGTTGTTACGTTTTTAAAAGCGCGCCGCTCTTTCGCGCGCTTCGCCAAATAAAGCGAAACCCCAAGAAGAAGGAATATTATCTGACCGACGTCATTGCGATCCTTGCGCGCCAGGGCCGTGTGGAGGCGGTCGTGACCCAAGACCGCGGGGAAGTGTTGGGGGCCAACACGAGGCCCGAGTTGGCCGGATTGGAAAAAATGATGGACGAACGGCTTTTAAATCAGTGGATCGATAAGGGAATTCGGATCCGCGACCCAAAAACAACAATAATTGACGCCGGTGTTGAAATAGGGCATGATACCGTTATTCTTCCTCATACGGTGATCGAAGAAAGGTCGGTGATCGGAAAAAATTGTACGATTGGGCCTTTTGCCAGAATTCGCGGCGCTTCACGAGTGGGCGATCACAGTGTGGTGGGTAACTTTGTCGAGGTGGTTCGATCCCGGATCGGGCATCACACGCAGATCAAGCACCTAAGCTACATCGGCGATGCGGCGGTCGGTTCTTTCGTGAATATCGGCGCGGGTACCATTACCGCCAATTATGACGGGAAGAAAAAAAACCAGACGGTGATTAAGGACGGAGCCCACCTTGGGAGCGGAACGGTGCTAGTGGCGCCGGTGACGCTCGGTCGAGGTGTCATCACAGGCGCGGGGGCGGTCGTGACGCGCGGTCAATATGTGCCGGATCGAGCGGTGGTGGTCGGCGTGCCGGCGAGAAAATTGCCGAGGAAAAAATAATTTTATGGACGGACAGTTAAAGATATTTTCAGGAAACGCAAACCCGGAGCTCGCTAAAAAGATCGCGCGATTTTTAAAAACGTCCTTAGGCGACGCGTTGGTTACGACTTTCAGTGAAGGCGAGATCCGCGTCAAGATCAATGAAGATGTGCGCGGCCGCGATGTTTTTATCGTACAGCCGACGTGCCCTCCGACGAACAACAACTTGATGGAGCTTTTGATCATGATGGACGCCATGAAGCGCGCATCCGCCGGACGCATCACGGCCGTGATTCCTTATTTCGGTTACGCCAGGCAGGATAGAAAAGATCAGCCGCGGGTCCCGATCACGGCGAAGCTGGTGGCCAATCTTTTGGTCCAGGCCGGCGCGGATAGGATTTTGACTATGGATTTACACGCGAGCCAGATCCAGGGATTTTTTGACATCCCGATGGATCATTTGTTTGCGGTGAACACCGTGGTGGAGTATTTCAATAATAAGAAGATTAAGAACTTGGTGGTGGCGTCGCCGGACGTGGGCGGGATTAAAATGGCCCGCGCTTACGCGAAGCGTTTGAACGCGAATCTTGCGATCGTCGATAAGCGGCGCATCGATGACCGTCACGCGGAGGTGATGAACATTTTGGGTGACGTAAAAGGCAAAAATATCGTAATTGTGGACGATTTAGTAGCGACCGCCAGCTCTATGTGCGAGGCGGCCTCGGCGCTTAAGCAGGCGGGCGGTTTAAAGATTTTCGCGGCGGTGTCGCATCCCATTTTATCGGGTCCCGCGGTGGAGAGGATCAAAGCTTCGGCG
>PEWW01000035.1 GCA_002779345.1 Candidatus Omnitrophica bacterium CG07_land_8_20_14_0_80_50_8
CAGACCGGCACGGGTAAGACGCTTGGATTTGGGATCCCGATGATTCAACGTCTGACGCAAAAGCCCGGCCGAGCGCTCGTTCTTGTGCCCACACGCGAGTTGGCTCTCCAGGTCGACGGGACGCTCAGAAAACTCGGAAATCCTTTCGATATCCGCTCGGTTATCGTGATAGGCGGCATGGACATGGAGATGCAGGTAAAACTTTTCAAAAAAGAAACGATCCGCGTGATCATCGCGACTCCGGGGAGATTTTTGGATCATATGGAGCAAAAGACCACCGACCCGTCTGATATTAAAATGGTGGTGCTGGATGAGGCGGACCGTATGCTCGACATGGGCTTCGCGCCGCAGATTAAACGTCTCGCGCAATTCCTGCCCAAAGACCGGCAGACACTCCTTTTTTCAGCGACGATGCCCGAAGCCATTCTTAAGATAGCGGCACTTTATATGCAGAACCCGACGCATCTGGCCGTAGCGCCTTCAGGCGCCGCGCCCGAAAAGATCGTGCAGGAGCTTTTCATCGTCAAGCAGGAATCCAAACTAAAACTGCTCGCGAAGATCCTCGAACAATACGGCGGCAGTATCCTGATTTTCACGCGAACAAAGGCTGCCACGTGGAAGCTCACGCGTTCGCTCGGACAGATGGGCCACCAGGTGAACGAGCTTCACTCCGACCGCACGCAGGGCCAGCGCCGCCACGCGCTGAACGGTTTTAAGACCGGCCTCTACCGCATTCTCGTCGCGACGGATATCGCCGCGCGCGGTATTGACGTAAAGGAGATTGAGCTTGTCATCAATTATGATCTTCCGGATGAGACTGAAAATTATATCCACCGTATCGGACGCACTGGCCGCGCGGGTCAAAAAGGCCGCGCGATCACGTTTGCGACACCCCGGGAGGGTCCTGATGTGCGCGCTATTGAGCAACTGATGAAAATGTCATTACAAGTTATGAACGCCCCGGGCGTCACCGTTGAACATTTTTATCATTCAGATGATAAGGGCAAAAAGGTGCATGTTTACGAACATGAGGCTCGCCACACCAGCGGCCGGCCGCAGTTTCCGTCCCCTGTATCAACACCACAAAAGGCGCGCATGGCTTATAAAATACGCCGGTTTAGGCGCCGGAAATAAATTTTGGAGCCAAAGATGAAATCCCGAGATTTGTCGGCTATTCTGAAGCAGTCTTTCGGTTTTGACTCTTTTCGCACTTTGCAAAAAGAAATCATGGAAGATTCTCTCGCCGGGCGCGATGTGTTCGCGCTGTTGCCGACGGGCGGCGGGAAATCACTTTGTTATCAATTGCCGGCGTTGGTGAGAACCGGACTGACGTTGGTCGTGTCGCCGCTTATTTCTCTTATGAAGGACCAGGTCGACGCGATGGATGCGGCCGGGGTCCCCGCGACATTTTTAAACTCCTCTTTGGATATAGAAGAGTGCCGCCGGCGTTTTGACAAACTCGAAAAAGGGGAATATCGGCTCTTGTACATAGCGCCCGAGCGGTTGATGTTGTCTGGATTTTTGAACAAACTCAGACATCTGGGTGTGGGTCTGGTCGCGGTCGATGAGGCACACTGCATCAGCGAATGGGGACATGATTTTAGACCCGAGTATCGCCACTTGGCGACACTTAGGGAACTTTTGCCCGAAGTTCCGATCCTGGCGCTCACGGCCACCGCGACCGGACGTGTTCGCGAAGATATTATTCGCCAACTTCGTTTAAAAGACCCTGCGGTGTATATCGCCAGCTTCAACCGTCCAAATCTTATGTACCGCGTTCTCCAAAAGAACAAAGCTTACGCGCAGGTTCTCGAATACTTAAAAGATCATTCTTCCCAGTGCGGTATTATCTACTGTCAAAGCCGGAAAACGGCCGAGACGGTCTCCAAAAAATTAAATGAAGACGGTATTCGTTCGTGCCCTTACCACGCAGGTTTAGGCGCGAGTGAGCGTACCAGAAATCAGGATCTTTTCCTGCGCGATGAAGTGCGTGTGGTGTGTGCGACGGTGGCGTTCGGGATGGGCATTCACAAACCGAACGTTCGTTTTGTCATCCATTATGACCTGCCCAAGAACATTGAAGGTTATTACCAGGAGACCGGCCGCGCGGGAAGGGACGGATTGCCTGCCGAGTGTGTGCTCCTTTTTGGCGCGGGGGACACGGTCAAGTATTCAATTTTTATCGAGCAAAAATCCGATCCCCGGGAGCAGGAGCTGGCGCGCGAGCAGTTGAGACAGATTGTACACTACGCCGAGAATTCCACTTGCCGGCGGGTGATTCTCTTGGAATATTTTGGGGAAAAATTTGACGCAAAAGAATGCGGCGCGTGCGACAACTGCCTTTCTCCAAGAGAAAAATTTGACGGAACACTCGCCGCGCAGAAATTTCTCTCCTGTGTTTTCCGTATCCAGGAGAAAAGCGGTTTTTCCGTGGGACTAAACCATGTGGTCGAGGTTCTCACTGCCCATGCTACCGAAAAGATCAAACGGTGGCATCATGAGGAGCTGTCGACCTATGGCATCGGAAAGGAATACGGCCGTCCGGCGTGGCTTGAGATCGGCCGGGAGCTTGTAAGGTTGGGACTTTTGACGCAGAAAGCGCAAAAATTCAGCGTTCTGGAACTCACGGCCGAAGGCCGTCGGGTTTTGGTCCAGCGTGTTCCTGTTTCACTGACGGAACCGCTCGTTCCCGTTACCCGGCCCTCGTTCGTTTCACGATCCTGGCAGGCCAAATCACGGCCGGGCGAGATCAGCTGCGACGAAACACTTTTTGAACGGCTCAGACAGCTCCGCAAAAGACTCGCCGACGAACGCAATGTCCCGGCCTACATTGTCTTTTCGGATGTTTCTCTTCGTCAGATGGCGCGTGATCGGCCCAAAGACAAGAGAGCATTCAGGAATATCAGCGGCGTAGGAGAGAAAAAGCTTGAGAATCTGGGAGATATTTTTATTTCGGAAATTGCCGAATACTGCGGGACCCATTGAGCGATGCGAATATTAATCGTTGAAGACGATAAAAAAACGGCTTCTTACCTGAAAAAAGGGCTTTCGGAAAATAACTTTGTTGTGGATGCGGCGAGCCAAGGCGATGACGGTCTCCACCTTGCCCTAACCGGGGAATACAGCCTTATTTTTCCATGCCCGGCTTTACCGACTCGGAAGGCGAAACCCGGGCTGTGGTGAATTTTATTGAATGTTTTCGCATCGATAGGGCGCCATGGAGAAACCTGAGC
>PEWW01000113.1 GCA_002779345.1 Candidatus Omnitrophica bacterium CG07_land_8_20_14_0_80_50_8
CATCAGGGATGAAATTACTTCAAGGCTGCCTTCGCGGCCGCTGGCGGACTTGCCGGTCATGATCTCCTCCCGGATGATGGGAGAGCGGTGTTCGATAAGGTATTGTATGATCGGGTCTTTACTTGAAAATCGAAGATCCTTCGGAAAGCCGTTTTCATATCCCGATGTTTTAAGTGTGTACTGGCCTGTCTTGTCGTCTACGAACAAGCAAACGTCTTTGATGCCGACGAGGGTCTTGACTTTCTGGACGATCAGGTCAAGCAGTTTATCAAGCTCTTTGATCAGGGTCATCGTCTCGGAAATTTGGATGAGCGCCTGTTGATAGCGGCGCTGTTCTTTAAGAAGCAGAGCCTCCGCCTTGTTTTTGATGTTGAAATAGACGTACAGTCCTAACGGGGCGAGGATACTTGAGCCTATCGCCGGCAGCATCCACCAATTCAGTTTGAAAATATCTTCAAGGAACCCTCTAAAAATAACCCCCGCAATAAACGGCGTCATAAGAATCGGGATATACACCAAAACAAAAACGATCGTCCTTAACGCGGCGACTCGAATGTCCATCAGACGATATTTCAAAATGGCATAGGCCATGAGAGCCATGCACGCGATGACTAAAAAGTCGTGGGGGAAAAGTTCCTTTAAACCGTACGCCGAACCAAAATGAAATACCGCGCTAAAAAAAGCAAGGGAGTAGGCGATAAAAACGTATTTGATTTGGTTTCTGCGGATGTTTTTGGTGAGTCGAAAGACCGACCACAGTCTCCAAAACGAGTACCCGCAAGTCGCGCTAAAAAAAGCAATAAAAATAGGGTAAAACAACCCCGGCACGACCGCAAAATAAGGCAGGAACGTCCGGACATCCTTAATGAGAAGCGATGAAAACAGAACCGGGAGGAAGGCTATCCCTATAACGTAAGACAGCAAAACAAGATCCGCTCCCCACAGCAATTTCTTTTCTTTGGCTATGGAAAGACCGAACGCCAAAAAAGCGGGTCCCGTGAATAAAGCGGTCACGTATACAACGCGCACCCAAAATAGCCTCTCCTCCGCCGGCAGAGGAAGCGAACCTGCTGCGGGAAAAAGGCACCACGTTCCGGCAAAGAGAACTATCGGTACAAACGATCGTTGCTCAAGAGATCCCGTGCCTTTGATATAAACAAACAACGCGATAACCAGTGATAGAACAAACGCTGAAAGCGAGGAGAAAACAAAAACATTCATGCGGTGAGTTTGGTGGGCTTCAAGCGACGGAATGCCGAGGCTGAGACCTCGGAGTCAAAACTCATGATCCTGGCAAGTTTAAATCCGTGCTTTTCCCCGAGACGCCCTATCTCAAGCACTTTTTTAAGCGACACATCACCCCCTATGGAATAGTTTTCTTTCCTACCCTCCATGGCAAGAATGATCGTTTCAGCCATGCACGCGTATGCCAGTCCTCTCTGCAGACCAAAGTAAAAGTTAAAGTCCACGTTCTCACCCGGCGGCTGAACGATACCGCCGTCAATCACCAACACATCGGACCGTCGGCGAGGGTTTTTCATCGAGACGTTTCGAGGGCGCGAGATATCGCACACAAGAGATCCGGGTCTTAAATCCTCTACGTCTACGAGGGGTTCTGGCGTAGTCGTCGACATGACGCAAATATCCGCTTCGTCCATGGCTTTCTTAACGTCCGTTTGGATCTGGGCGTTCGGGATTTTTTTTGTCAGGGACTCAAGCTTAGTCATATTGCGCGCGACAAGAAGAAGCCGGCGGCATTTATCAGCAAAATACTCGGTACACAGTCTGCCGATACCCCCTGTCGCGCCTACGACCGCTACAGTGGACGATTTAACATCAATATCCATTTTGTGTGCGGCCACCAGGACACTTTGAATAGCCATGTAGATGGTGTAATGCGTGCCGGTCGTAACGGGAATACCAAGATTTCTTGCGATTAAGACGCCTTTTTTTCCTACTTGCGCCGCGTAGGCTCCCAACCCAAGAATCCCTGCGCCGTTTTCTTGGGCTATTTTTCCGGCATCGATCACACGGCTTAGGACGAATTTCTCATCCATCGTGATGATCTGCTCAGGCAGAAGCGACACATACATCAAATCACCTTCGACGGTTATCCCCTGCTTTGATTTAATCCCTGTGATATGCGAACACTTAAACGACGGCAACCACTCAAACGCTTTTTTAACAAGGGAGTTTTTTTTATGAAGAAGGTTCGGTTCCTTGAACGCCACGCTCACAAGGCCCACATCCAGCGGATGAATCACAAACGCGAAGTTCATCATCCGGCTTTACCTTTTCTTTCACACTCGCGTTTTATCGCGTATAACAGCCCGCGGATAACCCTGTCCGTTTTTTTTTCCAAGACAGGGCCGATGACTTTCTCGAAAGACGGGATTCCCCAGTCAAGGATCATGTGAAGATCAAGGCGGGAGCCGTTGCCGTCTTTTCTAACACCCCATTCGCCGGAGTATTTTTCATAATCGCCTTTTACAAGTTCAAAGCTATACTTTCTTGTCTTCTCATCGACAATGTCCTCCTGCAGCCATTCCACGTCCGCGCCTTCAATGTCGATAGACCAGCGGCTTACACGCTTGGCAGTCTTACCAAACTCCACCTCAACCCGCTTAATGTCTTTGGCAAAGCTCGAGTAGCGCTCAATATCTTTCAGGACCGAGAACACTTTGTCGGGGTTCGATTTGACAAGTATCTGTTTTTGAATGGAATGCATTACGATGCCTTTATTTTTTAGGGGTTTTCTTTTTTGAGACTTCGCGGCTGTCAAGCCAAGCGATAAGCCTCTCTTTTCTAAAACGCCATTGCCCGCCAACCTTGACGGCGGGGACCTCCTTGGCCGTTATCAAATTATAAAGAGTTGTCTTTGAGGTGTTCAAGAACTCTTTGGCCTGATTAAAATTCAAAAGCTTTTCCGGCATTTCGATACCTCGTTAAATAAAGACAAGTAATTTCAGGTAAATTCAGATAGATTCAGTATACTCCCACGCAGGAGCGTCTGGGAAGAACATTTTTACGGGTTTTAGACAGCTTGGGAGGCTGGACAGCGCCGCGGCCCGCCGGCTTTTTGGCGGGACGCAATCCCCGCCGCCGGCCCAGCCGTTGAAGGTCCCGCCGTCCGGTAATAGCAAACGGCCTCTAGGAACCACCCTGCTCTTTTAAGCGCCGCGCCCTTAAATTCTCGCCAGATGGGACGACATAATGCGACTTTCATCGGACATTGGCCTGACGGCGCACCCTGCGGGTGCGACGTCTGGACACAATGTCGGA
>PEWW01000103.1 GCA_002779345.1 Candidatus Omnitrophica bacterium CG07_land_8_20_14_0_80_50_8
CCACCAAAGCGCCGACGCTTGACCCTGAAATAATGTCTACGGGAATTTTTTCCCGGTCGAGTACTTTTAATACGCCGATATGCGCCAGACCCAGCGCCGCGCCGCTCCCCAACGCAAGGCCGACGAGATTGTTGCTGATGCGTCTGGCGATGTGGCGAATTACACGCGAATACGCCGCCTCCGGATCGTCCACGACCAAAAGGGCCGGCGGCGCGCTTTCGGATTCGTCGGATGTCTGGGAAGCCGAAAGCGAGTAGCAGGGCATTTTTCCGAACATTTCCCGACGCGCGCTCGTCGTAGTGCGGATACCAAAAACAGCCTCATGAATTACGATTGAAAATTTTTCTTCGCCAAGCGCGAGATCTTTTTGCAGGCTCGCTGCCGCCTCCTTAATTTCCGTGACATTGTTAATGTTGCTGTCCGTCACAAAATAAACAAAATCAGATTGAGACAATAATTTTGAAATGGCCTCATCCAGCCGGCCGGGCAGATTCACGATAATAAAACGATAATTGATCGCCAGATAATTAAGCAGTGAGGTAATAATTGTCCCCTCTTCAAGGTCTTTTTCCTCATAAAAAACACTCAAAACATCAAAGCCGATCGGATGCGTTGTCAGCAGATTTTCCACCGCCCCTATGAGATCATTTTCAATATTATGAAATTGAGCTAGAGGATGTTTTTTTGCCTGGTGGCGTTTTAGGCCGTTGATCTGGCCGTCAGGATCCATATCAATCAAAACTACTTTTTGGCGTGTTTCGTGATGAAGGCTGGCGGCCAGGTTGATAGAAAATTCCGCGCGGTCTTCTTGATAGTAGTTGCTAAAAACTGAGACGATATCGCTTCGCAGCAAAGACCTTGAACGCGAGTCCTTGCCGGAAAGCCTTGAACTTAAGCGGCGGCTAATTTCAAGGGAAATGGTGGCGTTGTGTTCGACCGTTTTTTTAAAGTCCTCTTTTTCAAGCTCCAAAAGAAGCGAATCTGACAACGCGCGGACCGTGGATGAATGAGGCTCGTTGGTGAGCATGGACATCTCGCCAAAATAGTCTCCCCGCCTAAGGTAGGCCAGGATCGTTTTCTTTTCTTTGGGCGAGGCGGAAGCCTCAAATCGTCCCGAGACCACCACATAAAAACTTTCCGAAGGCACCCCTTCATGGTAAACTACTTCATCCCGATGGTATTCCACCAGGCGCATCAACTGGCTGATGGCCTTAAGCTCCCAATGGCTTAAGCCTGAAAAAAGCGGGCACAGCGAAAGAAGCGCGGCTTTGTCAATTTTCTGAAAACGAGGATTGGTTTCAGAGCTTTGGTAGGAATCCATCAAGGATTACTCAGTTGAGCTTCAATCGATACGCAATAAATTCGTTTAAGACTTTTTGATCTTTTGGCTTGATATCCGAGAAATAAATCGCAACGAAAAACCGGTCGCTGGCGGCATCTTCTTCTTTTCTAACAATCACGCCTTTGGCCTTGACGATTTTTTCTTTGGATGAAAAATTGACAACCACCGGCAGAGAAAAAACAATATCGAGTTGTGTCATCAGCGGAATGTCACGGTCGATGAGGCACCTGACACCGTTGTTGCTGATGTTGACGCTCTTAGCCTGGACTTCGTAACCCTGGTGGTCGATAACAAAAGGAAGCTCTTCGAAAATACGTACAGATCGCCGTCTTTCGGAATCGCTCTTCCTGATGCCCATCAAATCATCCTTTTTTAGGTTCACCCGAAGCTACGCTTGGCTGAGCAGCGGGCGCGGCGGGTGCGGCGGGCGCAGCAGGCTTGGCTAGAGCTTGAGCTTCTTTTGCCTTATCGGCTTTTTCAGCTTCTTGCGTTACGTAAAGCTGAAACGCCTTTTTGTTTGCGAAATATTTCCCGTTACGGTAGTACCAGTCTTTACGCCGAATGCGTTTATTTGATTGCGCGCAATTAGTCGGCCACGACTTCTTCTTTTTTAATTTCTGCGCGGCCGGCACGGCCGCTGTCTCTTTTTTCTTACTGCCCTCTTTAATGGGTTCTTCCACCATCGCTGATTACCCCGCTATTAACATTGGTTAAGTTTGGACGTTTCTAAACGATATCCAGAAACTTGATCAAAAAGATTTTCAAAAAAAACCGAATCCTTAAAATCATCAATCCGGTCATTCTCCGTCTTGGATAGGATACCTTCGCGCACCATATTAAACACTATCTCGCCAAAATCAAGACTATTTTTTATTCCCCAATGTTGAAAAACAGTTGCGGCCATTGGGCCAAACTGCTCTTCCGCTTCCCTCTGGATAGAAATTAAAAGCTCGGCACCGTTGATATGGCGCGGTTGTTCCAAACCATCCAACGCCCTTCCAAGCGCGGCCATGACAAATAGGTAAGCCTCTTTTGCAAAACGTCTGTCACCGTCTATAATTTTGTCCAGTCGAATAAAAATTTTTTTCATATAATCTGTGACCTATGAGAAGTAAATAACAAATTACGCATGCGCCCGATGAGCCGTCTTGAGCCACTCATGATAGACATACTCAAGCATCCGAGTGCGGTCGGGATGGCTAATTTTTGTAAGCTTTATGCCCGCCTCCAAGCCGTCGGCCCATGCGACCTTGCCCGTCGCAAATACAGGCAGATTGTCTCCGGGCACATTCAACGCGATCTCTACTGAGGTCCCCACAGGGACACCTTCCTTGATTCCGAAACGCAACCCCTCGCGGCTCAAATCTTTTATTAACGCTTTACCAAATATGGGATTTAAAGCCAGTGTCTTGTATTCCACGTCCAACGGTGTGTTAAAGCGCAGGTATTTTCGGCGTTCAGGCATAATTTCCCCTTTTGTGTGATAGTATCAATCGCTTTTGAAATAGCGGATCAGGGCACTTTTTAGAAAACGGTAGTTATCTCCTACTTTGCGTCCGGGTATTTTCTTTGACTTGACAAGCTTGTAGAGCGTCTGACGGCTAATGCTCAAAAACTGACAGGCGTCTTCCGTTGTCAAGGCTTTATCTTCATTTTTATTATCTGTTAAGTTTTTTGGATTCATAGCGCGCCTTTTAGACCCCACTATCGATCGAAAGAATTATCATTTGAACAAAATAGATTATCCTTGTCAAGAAAATATTAAACAAGTCAATTTGAGTTAATTAAATATCCAAGCTTTAGTCAAAACGAACCACTTTGAGCAATACCCGATTTATTTCAAGTTTCAATGGGTGAAAAACAAGAACCCCGGGAGATCGTATCCCGGGGGTTTGAAAAATTTAAGTT
>PEWW01000111.1 GCA_002779345.1 Candidatus Omnitrophica bacterium CG07_land_8_20_14_0_80_50_8
TGGAACTTACATCAATGACCCGGTAATGCAGATAGGATTCAAGCCGCGGCATATATTTAAAAAGAAAACGACGGTCTTGCCAGATCGTATTGCCGCAAAGCGGGGCGGTGTTGGGGAGGCAATGCTCTTTTATAAAACTCAAGGCTTCCGTCTCAGCTTTTTTTAATGAAACCTTGGAGGAGCGGCAGGCTTCCGTCAGGCCGGTTTTTCTGTGGTGATCCCGGCTCCAGGCCTCCATCGAATTTAAAACTTTATCGCTGTGATGGATCGCGATAAAAGGTCCCTCGGCGAGGACATTCAATTGGCTGTCGGTGACGATCACGCCTATTTCTAATATGACGTATTTTTTTGGATCAAGCCCCGTCATCTCCAGGTCAATCCAGACAAGATTCGTTTTCTTTTGCGTTTGGGTCAAAGCATGATTTCTAAATTAGTTAAGCTTTATTTTCCAGCAGTTTATTCGACATATTTTTCACGAGTTCCATAAGTTCCACCGGCACTGTCAAGATCACCGTATTTGAAGCGGTGGGTCCCAATCCATCGATCGTCTGCAAGGTTCTTAATTGCATCGCCCCGGGACTCAAATGCATGGTTCTGGCCGCATCGGCCAAATTCAAGGCGGCCATTTTGTCGCCTTCGGCTTTGGTGATCGTTGCCCGCTTTTCGCGTTCAGCTGACGCCTGCCGTGACATCATTTTTTTAAGCTCCTCGGGAACGTCCACGTCTTGGATTTTGATCGTCGATACTTCAAGTCCCCAATTGGCGCTCTCTTTGGCAACTATCTTTTCAATTTCAGTGCCGATCAGCTGGCGTTCCGCGAGCAATTCATCGAACGTCATACCGCCGACCACATCTCTTAACGCCGCTTGGGCATATTGTCCGATCGCGTAGTTATAGTCTTGAACCACTAAAATGGCCGTCTCGATTTTTAACACGCGGAAATAAACCACCCCGTTGATCGTCACCGGCACGTTGTCTTTGGTGATCACCTGTTGTTTGGGAATATCACGCGTCAGAACCCTCATATCCACCGTCCGCGTCCATTCAAAGATGGGAATGATGAAATTGAGCCCCGGCGTCAAGATTCTGGTAAAACGCCCCAACGTGAACACGATCGCATTCTCGTATTGTTGGACAATGCGCACCGAAAACGCGATTAATACAATGACGACCGGCAGGAAGAATAGGGTCATACAATCCTTTGAGCCTTGCCGTTGTTTTTGGTATTGAAAAGAACCGTCACCCGGTTGCCGGCGGACGTCGCTGAAAGACAGGTGATGCTGATACCCGCCTTCGCGAGTTTATGGGCAACACACTCAAGCGACCCGACCTTATGAGGCAGGGTCACCGCCAACACATCCTTTTCTTTAGAAGCTATCCCGAAACGCTTCAAGGCTTTTTTGGCTTTTGTGTTATTGCTTGTCACCAATCCAAATTGGCCTTTGGCGCCCTCTCCACAAGCCCATGCGTGCAGAATATTGACCCCAGCTTCCTTTAAAATACAGGTAATCTTGCAAAGAACGCCTATCTTGTTCGGTGTTTCGAACTGAAGTTCTTTAAGTTTTTTTGCCACAGTGACTCCTCCTTTTATCTTGGTTTGCTGATTCTACCACAAAAACTATTAAGTCTTTATAAGAAGTTCACCGGCAGATTGCTAGGCATAAAAAAGCTATCTTCTCGCGGCATCTTCCCGCGGTTGAGAGGCCGCGAGGATTATGCTATAGTACCCCGCGTGAAGGAAGAAAAAAAAGAAGAAGGCTTAGTCATCACCACGCACCGAGAAGCCCGGCGCGATTACTTTATCATAGACTCGATGGAGGCCGGCATCGTCTTGGTCGGATGCGAAGTCAAATCTTTGAGAGATAAACAAGCAAGTCTGGCGGGTAGTTTTGCCAGGCTTGATGGCGATGAAGTGATCCTGTACAATTCTTATATCGCGCCTTACAAGATGGGCAACCGTGATAATGTGGAATCAAAACGCCGGCGGAAACTGCTCTTGCACCGATCGCAGATTCACAAGCTAAAAGTGCAAACGCTTGAAAAAGGCGCGGTGCTGATACCGTTAAAAATGTATTTTAATGACCACGGCATCGCGAAGCTTGAACTGGCCGTGGCTAGGGGCAAAAAACTTTACGATAAGCGGGTGGACATCAAAAAAGCATCCGCGGCCCGTGAAATGGATCGGGCTATCAAAAATAGAAATAGGAAGTAAGATTGGGGGCGACAGGAATCGATCTGGCCTTTGATCTGATAGTGGCATGTGGAGGTTGCCGGGAGGCCTCCTTAAACACCTGGCAAAACATAAACGCTAAAAACACGAACCTAGTGCATGTGCCCTTCGCAGGGCCCATGGCGTTCCCGCTAGCCGCCTAATAACGGCTACCGTCCGCTCATCCTCGTCTGCGGGATGAGGTCGGGCGTCGACAGCAGGCTTCCGCCGCAAAGTGCGGCGGATCCGCCAAGTGCTTTGGCGGAGGTCGTCTCGGCGTGTCCTCGGCCGAGCGATAAGACGCGCAGAGGGCTTACTCTTTGAAATTGTGTCCGCTCAACGTTCAAAGAGGAATCTAAAAACGGACTAAGCATGTAGAGGCTACGGACCTCAACGGTTAGAGACGCGAGTTCGAATCTCGCCGCCTCCACTCCTTCGCCCTCCCGGTATGTGCAAATAAACGCATGCCAAGAGGGCTTCGGAGTGCAAGCGCCAGCGAAGGAGTACCCTCCAACTCCAGAGCTTAACGGACCGTGGTTATTATACGGGCTTTACGACTGACCTAAAAAGATGACTCAACAAAGATCAGGCGGTTCGGTTTGAAAAATATTTAAAATCGGGCTCAGGTGTCGCATTTGGAGGTTTCCTTGGTTTGTTATAGTCCACGCCTGCTATTCGCGTTCAACCGCCGCCAAATCGTTATCGCGCTTATTTGCGTCTTGTTGTCTATCTGCGGCCCCCTGCCCGCGCAAGCCTCCGAAACGCATCAAAAAAATTTCACCTCTATCACACCGGAAGACATGAACCAAATAGCGAACCTGCACGAGCGGGCTGAAGGCTTAATCGCTCAACACAAATTCAGGGACGCGATCAATGTTTACTCGGAAATCGTATTGACGGAACCTGACGATGAAGACGCTTATGCCGATATGGGACAAGCTTATATGGTTTTGGGAGATTTTAAACGCGCCAAAGACGCGTTTCAAAACGCCCTGCATATTAATCCCGAAAATGAAATCGCGTCGTTAGGCTTGGGAAAGATCGTAGACCCTGACTTCGCCGCAACCGC
>PEWW01000070.1:0-2110 GCA_002779345.1 Candidatus Omnitrophica bacterium CG07_land_8_20_14_0_80_50_8
ATTAATAACTCTTAAAATGGACTCAACCACGCACTCCACTTCCTGTGTCGCAATTTTTAAAAGGACTTTGCCCCCTTTTTCGAGATGACGGTTACCCATCCAGAAAATGTTGGCCTGAAAATGATCCGAAACGGTCATCGTTTGTGAAGCGATACACCCGATTTCTCCTCGTTCCACGAAAATTTGCTCTTCCATGGTAAACCCTATCGACTCTCCGGCGCAGACGGACCGAGGAGCCGGTTTATCGGCCGAAGGGTGCCACCGTTCGAATGTTTTAATCCTGGCGGATTTTCCGGACGGCAGAAAAAGAACTTCATCCCCCACCGAAATAGTCCCCGTCTCCACACGCCCGGCAATGATACGGCGTTTATCAAACTTATAAACATCTTGGACCGGAAAGCGAAAAAAGATTTTAGAGCGGTCGTCGTTTGAAGAAAAATTATCTAAAATTTCCAAAATGCTCTCGCCTTTGTACCAAGGCATCCGTGTGCTGTGGGTCGTCACGTTCTCGCCCGCGTGAGCCGAAATCGGGATAAACGTCCGCGGCGTCACATAGATCGTCGAAAGGTACTTCGTATAAATGTCCCGGATCGAGTTGAACACTTTTTCAGAGTAATCCACCAGATCCATTTTATTGACCACGATCGCGATCTGTTTAATTCCCAATAAAGAAAGGATATACGCGTGACGCTTGGTCTGTTCCTGAATGCCCTCTTCGGCGTCAATGATCAAAAAAGCGACATCGGCGTTGGAAGCGCCTGAGATCATATTTTTTAAAAATTCCTTATGCCCGGGCGCGTCGATAACCACATAATTTCTTTTCTTTGTCTTAAAAAACATCTGCGAAACATCGATGGTAATGCCTTGGTCTCGTTCTTCCTCAAGCGCGTCTAAAAGAAACGCAAATTCAAAGCTTTTGCCCTGATCCTCGCAAACTTTCTTCACGTGATTAATTTTAGATCCAGGGATAAAACCCGTTTCGTACAAAAGACGACCCACGAGCGTTGACTTGCCGTGGTCGACGTGACCGACCATCACGAATTTTAGAGTCTCGGTGGATGCGGATTGATCTATAGTAGTTCGCATAATTTTACCTCAAGCGCCCTGGGCGCCGCGTTGGCACGGCTTCTCGGGATCAAACGCGCACGGAGCGATTTTCCGCCAAACAGCGCGGCGGATCTGTCCACAAAGCGCTGATTGTGACGGATCTGCCGGCGTTTTGTGGCGGAGACGTCACTTCGTCCCGTAAATCGCGTGCGCGTTTTACATATACCCTTTCGTCCTTAATTTCTGCATCGCGTACGTGTCTTCCTGATCTTGCGCGCGGCCGGCACGCTCAGACGTCTTCCCCAGCTTGAGCTCCGCGATGATTTCGTCGACCGTGGTCGCCTGAGAATCGACGGGAGACGTACAAGGAGCGCACCCAAGACTCCGATAGCGCTTTCCATGCTTGGAAAAATAAAGGCTCACGACCGGAATGCGCTCCCGCTTAATATACTCCCAGACATTGACCTCGGTCCAATGAAGCAAGGGGTGAATCCGGATATGCGTATTTTCATCAAAATTTGTCTTAAACTGATCCCAAAGTTCCGGCGGTTGATCTTTAAAATCCCACTCGAAATTTTTGTCACGCGGCGAGAACACCCGCTCCTTAGCGCGCGTCGACTCTTCGTCGCGGCGGATGCCGAGGATCAAACCTTTGTAATCGTACTGCTCCATGATCTGCTGAAGACCGGCTGTTTTAAGCGCCGTGCAGCAGTTGATCCGGCCTTTGGTATAGTTCATCCCCTCCGCCAGGGCCTGCTTGTTCTGGCCCACGATCAGATTCAGGCCCCACTCTTTAGCGTAGCGGTCACGAAACTCGATCATCTCGGGGATCTTGAAGCTCGTATCAATATGGACTAACGGAATCGGCGCGTGGCCGAAAAAAGCCTTGCGCGTCAGCCATAAAAGTACATTAGAGTCCTTCCCAATAGACCACAGCATCGCGAGCTTCTTAAATTTCTTATAAGCCTCACGCAGGATAAATATCGATTGGTTTTCGAGTTTGTCTAAGTGATCCATAATATGACTAATCTGGTTGTGTATATACACTAAATAGTGTAATATA
>PEWW01000070.1:2147-3113 GCA_002779345.1 Candidatus Omnitrophica bacterium CG07_land_8_20_14_0_80_50_8
CCGCGTGTTTGTCATTCCCGCGAAAGCGAGAATCAACCGACTGTGGATCCTCGATAAAAGCGTTCGAGGATGACAAGGACTTTAGTCAAATAGAATAGTTTTGTGACCGCTGACAAAGATGCGGTCTTCGAACGCCAGCCGCAACGCCCGGGCAAGCACTATTTTTTCAACGTCCCGGCCCGCCTGCGTCATATGAGCCACACTGTGGGAATGATCTATGGGAATCACGTCCTGGGCGATGATCGGTCCTTTATCGAGCTCGGCCGTCACAAAATGCGCTGTCGCGCCGATAATTTTAACGCCACGGTCGGCGGCCTGCTGATAGGGCTTGGCGCCGGCAAACGCAGGCAAAAATGAGTGATGAATATTGATGATACGATTTTTAAAACGCGCCACAAACGACGGTGACAGCACCTTCATATATTTGGCAAGCACTAAGTACTCCGGTTTGAATCGGGCGAGAACTTTTAAGACGGCCGCCTCATGAGCCTGACGGGATCTATTCTCGTGAGCCACATGAAAAAACTGGAGTTTAAAAGCCGCGACGAGCCGGTTTAGCGAATCATGATTGCTGATGACCGCCAAAATATTCGCGTGAAGTTCGCCGTAGGCGTGCCGAACCAAGAGGTCTCCCAGGCAGTGATGTTCTTTGGTCGCGAAAATGACGATATCTTTTTTACGGCTTTTCGCCAGACGAATGCTCGCGTTTCGAGGAAGACGGGCTTTTAATTGTTTCAGGATTAAATCTGAGGCCGCGCGGCCCGAAAATTCAGTGCGCATAAAAAAACGCCTGTTTTCATGATCGACATACTCGGCGTTCTGAATAATATTGAGATTCTGCTTGAACAAAACGTCCGTGATCTTATAGATCAAACCTTTGGCGTCCCGACACTCAACGCGAAGGATAGAGTTATCTTCCGATGGAATCGTCATAGCGTTCATCAATTTATCACACGTCAGCCTGTT
>PEWW01000005.1:0-459 GCA_002779345.1 Candidatus Omnitrophica bacterium CG07_land_8_20_14_0_80_50_8
GTGGTGGATCATTGGGATGACGGCAAAAAAGTCACCTGGAACAGTTTTTATGGCAGGGAACAAACCAGCACGATTGGCACTCTAACGCCGGGTATTGGAAGCAAACGCTCCCTAAACTCGTATCTGCGGGGAGGAGTTGTGGATGTTAAGCTCAACGAAGATGCGAAGATAAAAGGAGGTTATTTCGTTGGCACGGGGAGCTCCAGGGCCGAAGCGTTGCCCAAGAGAACGGAAGGTTTGCGCACAGATTTGAATTTTGGCTCTCACGTTTCGTTCACGCCCGAGGTTGATTATGATTCCCGCCATGTTGCCCAGAAAGAAGCAATGGTATTTAGATCTGATAAACTGCGCCTTCGGGGAGAGCTTAGGAACATCGGTAAAAAATTTGAATCCCTCATAGGCGCCCCCGGCGCGCAGGGAGAACTGGGTTATTTGCTGGAAGGGAACGCTACGCTTGCT
>PEWW01000005.1:551-1703 GCA_002779345.1 Candidatus Omnitrophica bacterium CG07_land_8_20_14_0_80_50_8
TCTGTCACTGGGCCTGACGCCGTGGGAAGGGTCCAACCTTCTTTTGGGCTATCAAAGCATGGACGACACCGGACGGTTGGGGCCCAATCGTCAAACGTCCTACAGTGCTCAATTTAATCAAAGGGTTAATGTGCTAGGACACCGAGGAAATATTTTTACGCGTGACCAATACCGCGACAACGTTATTTTGAACAATCCTTTATCGGACTATCATGTGAACCAAGTCACGATCGGCTACGCGATGCCTATTTTTTGGGGCATTAATTTCTCGATCAGCGAGCAGATCAATTTTTTGGATGAGTACAATATACCCGATACCTCCACGCCGCGCGTGCTCGAGTACAATTTTGATTACTCCAATCAAATAAAGAACACCCCGTTCTTTATGGATTTGCGGTTCAGGATCCGCGATGAAGCAGAGACGGAATCGGTCAATAGCTTCATGTCGGGATACGATACGACCGAACTTTCAGGCAGTCTTTATTACCGGGGATATGAGAACATGGAGATCTATTTGACCGGAAGTTTTGAGAATTATAAACAGGAAAGTCTGCTCATTACGACGCCCCGGGTGGAACTGCAATTTTTGACGGGTGTGCGGTATCTCTATGACACCAAAATCCGATGGTCCGCCGTCGGCTCCTTCGAAGGCGTCGTGTTCAAAGATCTGAACGGCGACGGCCAGCGTCAACCGGACGAGCCGGGAGTGGAGGGCATGGCGGTCCGGACGTCGGATAACCGGGAAGCGGTGACGGACCGACAGGGCTATTATGTTCTAAAGTCCGTGTCCGGAAGGAAGGTCTCATTGATGCTGGACACGTCCCGGCTGCCTTACGGGTACGTTCAGACGACCTCCGCCAAGCAGGAACTGCCGATCGAACAGGGGGTCACGCGTCATGTGGATTTCGGGGTGACGCCGCGGTCGGGAGTGACCGGCATTGTTTTCAATGATGTGAACGGGAATGGGAAATACGACGTGGACATTGACAAAGGGGTAGGGCGGGTCAGGATCACGCTTGAGAACGGAGCGAGCGCCAGGACCAACAACCTGGGGGTTTATTCTTTGTCTGAGGTGCTCGCCGGTCCGCACACGGCCTCTATCGATTTTTCGAAGCTTCCGGAAGGTTATCTGCCCGAGGGGATCCCGCAGGT
>PEWW01000005.1:2053-2837 GCA_002779345.1 Candidatus Omnitrophica bacterium CG07_land_8_20_14_0_80_50_8
AATATCTTGACTGTTTTACTATAAAGCAGACACCGTGTAGGTGAGCAGTGTCGAATAATCGCCCGGTGCCTGAGAGGGTGGGACTGTCAGCGTGTATTCGACCGAGAGGGTATCGGAGGTGCCTGCGTTGTCCGAAATGAAAATGGTTTGGGCTGAAGCGGAAGCCGCTATCGGCGATGAGACGACGGTTCCGGCGGATGTGGCTGATGAGGATTTAAACTTCAAATTTTCCACCCCCATCTGATCATTATTCGCGTTTAGCAAAGGACCGTTCAAAAGCTCGGCGACCTGGTAACGCTGGCCCGTGTTTGACGTAACGCGGATGACCACCGTCAGAGGCCCGGCCTCGACCGGTATTGAAGTCGAAACGATATTTCCGAAACGAAGATCTGATTGTCCCGCTTGGGAGATCGCCAATTCCAGGGTATCTTTGATGGAAGCCAACGAGCGGATCGTAACGCTTTTGGACGCCGCATGAAGCGTGCCGGTTATCTCAAGGCACCCGAAGAATACAAAAATACAAAAAATAAATAATTTTCTCATGAATAAGGAAAATATAGCATATGTGAGGGCCTAATACAAGCCAGGAGAAACAGGGAAGAAAGCGTGCGCTTTAAAGAGCGGTCACGCTATAGAGCTTGGTAGCGGTTAGATCGTTCCGTAACAAGGTCTGATTTACGCGATAGTGACCGTCTAAATTAGAGCTAACATAAATCTGATTATTTTGGGCCGCGAATGTCAGCTCGCTTCTGGGCGCGACGGCCGTCGACTGGGTTGGAAGCCA
>PEWW01000104.1 GCA_002779345.1 Candidatus Omnitrophica bacterium CG07_land_8_20_14_0_80_50_8
GATTATCGGTGGTCCAGCATGCGGTATTATCTGAAAGAAAAGTCCCCGGAGTTCCTTTTTCGGGATTTTTGTTGGGCGTCAGAGAAATGACAACGAATCCCGCCGGGGTGTTGTCGGGAGGGTTTTTTAGGTAAAGATATCCAGTAGCAGTCTTTTCTTTCTTTTTGGGCCGCCTTTTTCTTTCTTTTGTTTGTTCTGTGGATAAGTAGAATCCTTCCTGCCAACTCCCGCATTCCGCTAAAAACTCGGCTATTCTTCCCTTATAGGGGGTGAGGATAACCGTGAAAAGACTCAGAAGCCGCCGCTGCCAAGTCTGCGGAGAGAAGTTTTATCCCGATGCTCGCCAGAAAAACCGGCAGCGATGTTGCTTTAGGCAGTCCTGCCAAAACAGCCGCCACAACCGGAACGTCCGCGACTGGTATCTTAAAAATCCGGACTGCCTGGAATATCAGCGCGCCCAGACGCGGGCTTGGTTTAAAGATCACCCCCGCTACCAGAGGACCTATCGCAAGGCCCGCCCCGGAGTTCTTTTTCAAAACCGTCGGGCAACGAAAGCCCGCATGAGACGTTTACGGAGTGGAAAAGCGTTTGAAAAAATGAACTCATCGTTTTTGGAAGTGCTTGGGGACAAAAGCGATAAGTGCTTCTTAAACACACGCTCAGGATGGATGCATCTGCGTTTGAAAAAACAAACTCGATATACCGAATACGGCAAGCTATGCCAGAATCTGGGCCATGCGCCAAGGATCAGGCGGCCCTTCGGGCAGGCGATGTACGACCTTGGACAAATTGCGGCGGATTGGAAGAGGCCGCCTTAAACCAAAAGAAGCGCTTCATGGATGATACCCCGCTAAAAGAAAAGATCCTCTACCTGATTCAGGTTGAGAAGTTGAGCCGCCGTCAGGTGACGGGGCATCTTCATATCGGCCACAGGCGGCTCAAACGTCTTCTTGGAGAGCAAGTATCTCCTGTACAGCCAAAGAAGCCGTCGGCGCTTCAAGCCTACCGCCATCTTCTGGAGGAGTGGTACAGGCTCTATCCGCGTCTTAAGGCCCTTCAGATTTATAAAAGGCTTCGGAGTTACGGCTATACGGGAAGCGTCTCAAGTGTGGAGCGCTTCACAAGGCCGTGGCGCGTCAAAAAACCGGTGGTCTATCACGCGCTCGACTTTATCGCCGGAGAAGAGGCACAGATTGATTGGAAAGTTTTATCCCCGGACTTCTTTTGAATTCTTTTTGGACGGTCACCTGGAGTGCTTCAGGCATTTAAAGGGCTTTGCGCGCACGCACCGGTACGACAATCTCAAGAGTGTGGTCTTAAAACACACGCCCGAGAGAATCGAATACAACCCCCAGTTCCCGGAGTTCGCCAGGCACTACGGATTCAAGATCCACGCCTGTAATCCCTACAAAGGCAACGAGAAGGGCCGGGTGGAGCGCTTAGGGCGCGACGTGAGGGCCTCATTTTTATACGGACAGGTTTTCAAAGACGACGAAGACTTGAACGAGCGCTTCAGGGTGTGGCTTTGCGGACGAAACGACTTGGTGCACCGCTCAACCGGCAAAACACCGGTGGAAATGTTGGCGCTCGAGAATCTCTTAAAACTCCCTGTCGTTTGGTTTGCGCCGCGCCGGATTCTACAAGGGGTGGTTTCAAAAACGGCACTCGTTGAATTCGAAGCCAACCGCTACTCCGTTCCTTCGTCCCTGGCGCAGAAGCCTTGCGAGCTTTTGATTTATCCGGACAGAATCGAGATTGCAGTCGGCTCAAAGGTCGCAGCGCGGCATAAAAGATCTTTTGACCGGCACAAAACTATCCAGAACCCGCTTCATCTGGAGAGTCTTTTAAACAAAACCCCTCATTTTAAATATCAAAGGATCCTGCGGCTCGTCGAATCCATGGACACGGCCTTTTACAAGTTCTTAAGGGCCCAGGGAGAGGACGAGTCAGACAGAATGGAATGCGCCTATCAAATCTTCAGACTTCTTAAAACCCATAACCGCTCTCTCCTGGTCTCGGCGGTGAATGAACTTCTGTCCATGGGGACCTACAAGATAAAAGCGCTCATGAGTCTCTTAAACCTACCCGTACAAAAAGATCCTGACAGGGTCTTCCCAAGCGACCCGAAGCTTCTGGATATCCGATACGAAGAAAGGAGCCTTGAAGAATATGACCAAAATACTTGAAGTGTGGAAGGACTTGAAGTTCGTCTCCGATGCCCAAGCTCTGACGGAGGAGGAGCAGAAAAGCATTCTGCCCATCCTGGAGGAGGAGCTTCGTCAGAGAAAATGCCGCAGAATCCAGTATCTCTTAAACCGCTCAGGGATCAAAAGAATCAAGCGTCTTGAAGACTTCGACTGGAAGATAAATCCCAAGCTTCCCAGGGAGGCCTTTTTGGAGTTCGCCAAATCTCCTTGGGTGAGACAATCCAAGAATCTGGTTTTGGTGGGACCCGCTGGTGTCGGCAAGACCCATCTTGCCACCTCGCTTTGCCACCAGGCGATCCAGGAGGGCGAGACGACAGTCTTTGTCAGCTGCTTTGACCTTGTGGGAAAACTCAAGAATGCCCGGAACAAACACGCTCTCATTCAGTATTATGCCGCCGTAAGGGCCCTGTGTCTGGATGAGCTGGGGTATGTGTTCCCGTCCCCTGAGGAGGCAAACGACATCTTCCAGATCATCTCCAAGCGCTCGGAGATCGCCTCCACGATCGTAACGACCAATCTCATCCCTTCCCAGTGGGGTAAGCTCTTTGATCCGGCGACGGCTACGGCGATCTTAGACCGGTTAAATTTAAAAGGGACTTTTTTAACGCTGGAGGGAAAATCTTATCGGCAGCCCAAACACTAAATTCTCGCCTTGAATCCGGTCAAGAGCTTTTCAAATCCCGGCCCCAGGGGGAAGGGTGTGTGCACAAAAGCGCCGCGCTTGACGGGAGGGTTGTCGGACAGGGGCGCGCGGTAACAACGCTCCTGCCGGGAATCGTTGTCGTGCGCGTGACGCCCAACATACGCACGAACAACCCAGAGGGAGATAGGGAAGAGGTTCAATATCAGCAACACAGCTGTGAGTCAATCCGTCAGACGATTTGAAGCGCGGCTTGTGAAAGATCAAACATTGAAGCAA
>PEWW01000015.1 GCA_002779345.1 Candidatus Omnitrophica bacterium CG07_land_8_20_14_0_80_50_8
ATTTATTTTTTGGAATACGCGTGCGCTAAAAAAGAATGGGCTTTGGTATTGCTTCTCAAAAAATTCATTCATGTCCTGGCCTACCACAGGCGGCAGTTGAAACAGGTCCCCGATCAGAATCAGTTTGACGCCACCGAACGGTTGGTTGTTCGAGCGGTTGATCCTAAGCGACCAATCTATCCCATCCATCACATCCGCCCGCACCATCGAGGCCTCATCGATGACGAGCGTGTCAATTTTTCGGACCACGGACCGCTTCGCTTTTGGCAGAGGCCTGACTTCGCTGGCTTGAATAAACCGCGGAGGCAATTGAAAAAAGGAATGGATGGTTTGCCCGCCAACATTGATCGCCGCGATACCCGTGGGCGCGAGTACGACTACATGTTGGCTGGTGGTGGCCCTAAAATAACGCAATAAAGTGGATTTTCCGGTACCCGCGCGGCCTGTGATAAATTGGCATGCCTCGTCATTTTTCATTAATTCGAGCGCCGCCTTAAAATCATCGGTCAACTCGATATCTCTTATCTCGATATTCTTTTTGGCGGAATACAGGTGTCAGTCCTCGACATTTGACAACCTGACATAACATTTAGCGTGTCTCAAGCAAGACGAATGCCAGACTGAGGTTGAGAGATATAGGACATTTCTTTCAAGCGCGCGATACGTTGACCGATGGGCGGATGAGTCCCAAATAATTCGGAAAACCACCCTTCGCTGTTATTCAACGCGCTGCCCAGGGGATCCGCGATACATAAATGCGCGCTTCCCTGATGGATCGATTCGGTGGGCCCCGCGCAAGCGCTTATTTTTTCAAGAGCCTTGGCAAGCGCCAAAGGATTGCGGGTTAATTCCGCGCCTGACGCGTCCGCCAAATATTCGCGTCTACGAGAAACGCACATGGCCACGAGCCGCGACACCAGCGGCGCCAAAATCAACGAAACGATCCATACCGCAAGAAAAATAACCGCCGCTGGGCCGTTTGATTTGCCATTGCTGTTTCCCCGCTTTTGTCCCCCTCTGAAAGTCATTCTTCTGGCCCAATCCGCCAACAAAGCGACGGATCCTGCCAAGACGGCCACGATGAGCATCAAACGAACATCATAATTCCGGATGTGGCTCATTTCATGGGCGGCCACCGCCTGGAGCTCTTCCCGGGAAAGCACCTCCAGTAAACCACGCGTCACCGCGAGTGAAGCATGTTGAGGATTACGGCCGGTGGCGAAAGCATTGGGATCGGCATCGTCAACCAAGTAAGTTTTTGGCACAGGAATACCCGATGCGATACTCATTTCCTCGATAATATTTTGCCACTGTTTTTGTTTGAGGTCCGAGAAATCCAGTTCGTGCGCGTGAGCAGAATTAAGAATGAGCCTATCCCCATAAAAATAACCGCTGAAACTGACCGCTATCGAACCTCCCAGGGCACCCAGCGTAAAAACCGGCATTTGCGCGCCTGTTCCGTAATAATGGTCGGCCCCCAACCCTATTAAAAGAAAGAGAAGTGAAAAAATTAAAAGGAATAACCGGGTGCTTCGTTTATTTTTGTTTATTTGCTCGTAAATATTCACTTATAGGCTCAAATTCACCTTGGGAAGCTGTCGATCCTGTGCGTCGGTCACCTGGAACAAATCGGCCGCTTTAAAGCCGAATGTCTGCGCGAGGATATTCGAGGGAAATGTCTGCTGGGCAGTATTAAACTGCGTGGCGATGTCGTTGTAAAATTGCCGGGCGAAACTGATCTTGTTTTCCGTGGAAGAAAGTTCTTCTTGCAGACGGCTGGCGTTTTCGTTGGATTTTAACGCCGGGTAGTTTTCGACCAGCGCAAACAACTGACGCAAAGAACCCGTTAAAACGTTTTCCTGGACAGCCTTCTCCGCAACGCCTTGAGCCGATATCGCTTTATTGCGAGCCTCTATCACTTGGGTCAGCGTCGTCTGTTCAAACTTCATCACGCCTTTCACCGTTTCAACGAGGTTCGGGATCAGATCATGCCTGCGTTTTAATTGAATATCGATCTGCTGCCATCCGTTGAGTGTCTGATTTTTTAGAGAAACGAGACGGTTGTAAATAAAAATAACGGCAAGCAAAACAAATACCAGGACCCCAAGCACGATCCACATAAGAAACATCCTTTCTTATTTTGTTTAGCGGGCGTCCACCCCAAGGGGACACCGATTCTCAGACATCATTTTACTCCACGGTTTTACGACGGTCAATCTATGCCGTACCCTCGTACCAAACAAGTTCATCGCCGACAGAGAAGATCCGGGTGGAAATTGCGGCATCAGAAATAATCTATCAAGAAAGCCCTGCTTTGGGCAAGTGGTTTAACGAGCGGGGTAACAACCAAACTTCGCCCGTTTACGGGACGGCGCCCGGTCTATTTTACTTGGCTCCCTTAAGCGCGGCTATCCTCTTTTCATACCTCTGTGATAATTCCGCCACTTGTTGATCGAATTTTTTCTGCATCGCGGCCAGTTTTTCATCGAATTTTTTTTCCAAAGCTTCGATCCGCGCCTGTGTTTCGAGGCTCTTGCGGCTCACGTAGTGGTCTATGGATTCCATCGTGACGGAGGAACCTTTTTTGTACACTTGAAAGTCGTCCGGCAAGTTAAGGTTGAATCCATAAGCATGCCGATAAGGTTTTTCTTCGGCGGTCGGAGGGGGATTGTCAGACATATCATCGGCCAAAACGCTGGTAGCGGAAAATACGAGCATCCCGCACAGACTGATCCACCCAATGTTCCCTATAAGAAACTTGTTCATGTATAGTTTATCAGCCTTAAAAAAATTCCGGGGACACCATACTTCATCCCCGATTCTTGTATGCTTGGTTTACAGCTGGTTAACAGTGTAAAGAGACGAAGCATGCCACGACGCAAAGGGGGCTTTTTCAGCAGACTGTTAAGCGCTTCTGTCCACAGCACGTGAGATACGAACTTGCAATGCGATCTTTTTATTGATCTCGTTTTGCAAGCTCACGAT
>PEWW01000116.1:0-2799 GCA_002779345.1 Candidatus Omnitrophica bacterium CG07_land_8_20_14_0_80_50_8
CTCCACTCCGCCGCTTACACGGAGGTGGTGGGGTCATCGCGGTCTCCCGGTAACGATATATTTTGAACTCGGCTTCTTTTTGGTGCGCGTCTTATAGCCTTTAGCTAATTGCCCGCCGCGCGAGCACGGGTGACGACCTCCGGAAGATTTACCCTCTCCGCCGCCCATCGGATGATCGACGGGATTTTTAACAACCGCGCGTGACGCGGGGCGACGGCCCATCCAGCGATGACGGCCGGCTTTTCCCAATGAAATATTTTCATGATCGATATTCCCGATCTGCCCCACGGAGGCATAACAATCCAAATGAATCAGCCGTATTTCTCCGGACGGAAGACGAACTTGAGCGAAATTACCTTCTTTGGCCATCAAAATCGCATACCCGCCGGCTGTGCGGACCATTTGTCCGCCTCCGTTAAGCCTTAACTCCAAGTTGTGAATCTGAGCACCCAACGGAATCGACCGGATGGGCAGTGCACACCCGGGTTGAATTTCAGCCCCAGGGCCGCTCGAAACTGTCATCCCTACCGTCAGTCCGACAGGCGCCAAGATATAGCGCTTCTCCTTATCCGTGTATTCCACAAGCGCGATCCGCGCCGTACGGTTCGGGTCGTATTCCACCGACACCACTTTCCCCTCGACGCCCACTTTATCTCTCTTAAAATCAATGATACGATAGTTCCTCTTGTGTCCGCCGCCGCGACGTCTCGAGGTCATACGCCCACGCGAGTTCCTGCCGCCGGAACGCCTTAAATTTTCCATGAGCGCTTTTTCCGGCTTTTTATGTTTAGGCGATAATTCGGCAAAATCCGAAATAGCGGTCCAACGAAGCGACGGTGTGAATGGCCTAAATGTTTTATTTCCCATCATTCCCCTTTAAACTGCCTTACGCCAAGTCTATCTTCTGTCCTTCTTTGAGTGTCACCACGGCCTTTTTCCAATCCGGGGTGCGGCCTAACTGCGTGCGAACCCTTTTTAATTTTCCGGGAACCATTTGGGTGTTCACATTCAAGACCTTCACCTTGTAAATATCCTCTACCGCTTTCTTGATTTGGATCTTATTAGCGCTCTTACTGACCGAAAATAAATATTTCTTGTCGTCCTGCAACCGCACCCCTTTTTCCGTCCTTAAAAGAGCCCTGATGATCGTGTGCGAGGAGTTCACCCCACCACCTCTTTTCCATCCTCAGATGACGCGCTTCGCGCCTTGAGGCGATTCGATTCTAATTGTCTCATAATATTAATCCTGTCAAACCCCATCGCCTCAAAAAGAGGGGGTGGGGTCATAACTTGAGCCTCTTCACCAAACCCTGATAGGCGGCCTTCGTCATAACGCATTCCTTGTGCGACACCACATCAAGCACGTTGACCTCACTGTCCGTTTTAATCGAGACTCCACGGATATTTCTGGAGGCCAGCAAAAAATTCTGTGTTTTCTTCTGAACCAAAAAAAGAGGTTTTTCTAATTTAAAAACACCCAGCAAATTCGCCACTAATTTCGTTTTCGGCGCGGCGATATCAAGGTCTTTCACCAAAATCAGCTTTCCGTTCGTGACCTTGTCCTTCACGCCTTCACTGACCGCGCGGCGCCTCATCTGCAACGGGATCGAGTACGAGTAATCTCTCAGCATCGGACCAAACGTCACGCCGCCGTGTCTCCAAATCGGAGAACGACGCGAGCCATGTCTGGCTTGACCGGTGCCCTTTTGTTTCCACGGTTTTTTTCCACCGCCGCTGACATGCCCGCGGTCTAAGGTCGCGGCAGACCCCTCACGTTGACCCGCCTGGTACATCAATACAGCCTGATAGATAACATCCGTATTGACAGCACCCTCATGAAACAAGGGGTCGATGACCAACGTCTCTTGCGCTTTCCCATTCAGATCAAACACCGAAAGCGACCCATTGTCTGCCTTTGATTTCTCGACAACAGGCTTTAAGGTTTTAGGCTTTATGACCTTAATCGCCTTCTTGACTGTTCGCTTTGCGGCCGCCTTTTTACGCGCCGCACGGTGTCTGGTGCTTTTTAAATTCTTTTTCTTTCTTCTCTCGGGCATTTTTAACCTTTTGCTTGTCCTACTTTTTCTTGCCGGTGCCGACAACCGATTGTTTACTTGCCTTTGGGGGATCTTTCTTCTTTTTCTGGATTTTCACGATCACCTTCTCGGGTATTCCTCCGGGCCTCTTTAGCGATCTTCGGATAAAAAGCAGTCCATTGTCACCCCCGGCAACCGACCCTTTGATCAGAATCAGATTCCGGCTCACATCCACCTTTAAGACTTCTAAATTTTGCACTGACCGTGTCACATTTCCTAAATGTCCGGGCATGGTTTGATCGGGCCATGTGCGCGAAGGAGAAGAACTGGCGCCAATCGAACCAACCCGGCGATGAGACGTATGGCCATGTGACGTAGGGCTTCCGCCCCAATGCCAGCGTTTCATGCCTCCGGCGAATCCTTTGCCGATCGAGGTTCCCTGGACATCCACCAAATCTCCGGCTTTAAAAACATCGGCTTTAATTTCCTGGCCAATTTCGTAATTTTCCCCAGGCGCAAGCCGTACTTCTTTGAGCCAACGCTTGAGCGGCAGCTTCTTTTTTTCAAAATTAACCTTTAGAGCGTTGCTCAGGTGTTTTGCTTTGGCATTTCCAAAACCAAGTTGAGCGGCTTTATAGCCATGTTTCTCGAGTGTTTTGACATCCGTCACTACGCAGGGACCCGCCTCCAACGCCGTGGCCGGGATCAGCGCGCCTTCCTTATTGATGTATTGCGTCATTCCAAGTTTTTTTCCTAGTATTGC
>PEWW01000116.1:2863-3066 GCA_002779345.1 Candidatus Omnitrophica bacterium CG07_land_8_20_14_0_80_50_8
GGTATTTAACTTGACATCGCCGTAGTTGACTTTGGTAAAGTCAACCTCAAAAGCGGTTAAGTCAAGGTATTTGAAGTTATTCTCCAAATAATTACTGTCAACCGCGTTTTTGTCCTGAGCAAAAACCAAGGTGCGGTAATCGCCGGATGGGTCTTCGTAGGACAAAACCTTGTCACAGCAGAAGACATAAGCTGTTTCTTTCA
>PEWW01000060.1 GCA_002779345.1 Candidatus Omnitrophica bacterium CG07_land_8_20_14_0_80_50_8
AGAAGCGGGATTTCGTACGAGATATTTTGCGCCACCGCCCGCATGGACCCCAACAGCGCGTACTTATTATTTGAAGACCAGCCCGCGATAAATATTCCGATAAAACTGATATTGGTCAGGGAGAATACGAGGAGAAATCCCACGTTGAGATCGCGGATGATCCAGTCTTTTCCAAGGGGGAGGATGAGAAAGGCTGAAAGCACGGGCGCGAACACCAGGATCGGCGCAAGCCAAAAGCAGAACTTGTCAGATTCTTTTGGGAAGGACAGCTCTTTGCTGATGAGCTTGATCGCGTCCGCGAGGGTCTGCAAGAGTCCGTGAGGACCGACATGCAGCGGACCCCGGCGAAGCTGGATCCTCGCGGAGACTTTTCTTTCCATCCATAGGAGGAACAGGGCATTGACCGCAACAAAAAGAACGACCCCTACCCCAATGAGAATAATTTTTATGAATTCCAAAATAACCGGGCTCATCGATCGATCTCCGGGAGTACGATATCAATACTTCCCAACACCGCCACTACGTCCGAGACCAGACACCCCGGTAGCATGTCGCCGAGCGCGCTCAAATTCGAAAAAGACGGCGTGCGGAGCTTCATCCGGTAAGGATTCAGCGAACCGTCACTCACGAGATATATGCCAAACGAACCTCGGGCTGCTTCGACCGCGGAATAATATTCGCCCTTCGGCACGTTTCTGGGCAATTTGCCGATCGTGATATCGCCGGCTGGCATTTTTTCAATGACCTGTGACACTATTTTTAAACTTTCAGACATTTCTTTTGTGCGGACACAATACCTGGCGAAGACATCCCCCTCGGACCGCGTGGGAATATCAAAATCAAGTCCGGGGTAGATCGAATAGGGCTCATGCCTGCGCAGATCAAACGAGACCCCGCTGGCCCTGAGCGATGGCCCGGTTACACCGTAAGATAAGGCGTGTTCTTTCGAAAGAAACCCAAGACCTTCCGTACGTTTTCTGAAAATAATGTTTTTGGTGATAAGTGCGTCATAATCTCGCAGGCGTTTTTTGAAAGCGGGGATGAACGCCTTGATCGCGGGGATCATTTCGGGCGGGATATCTCTGTCCAGTCCGCCGAACCTGAAATAATCATAGGTCAACCGTTCGCCGGTGGCCATTTCCAGGATATCCAATATTTTTTCGCGGTCATCAAAGCAGTAAAAGAAGGGGGTGAAAGCGCCGAGGTCCAGTAGAAAGGTCCCGATCCATAAAAGGTGCGACGCGATGCGGTTGAGTTCCGTCGTCAACACGCGGATATATTCGACGCGCGGCGGGGGTTTTATGCTCATCGCTTTTTCGATCAACAACGCGTAACCGAAATTGTAACTCATGGCACCCACGTAATCCAGCCGGCCCATGTTGGGCCAGCAGGCGAGATAATTTTGTATTTCCATCATTTTTTCGTGATGGCGGTGCGAATAACCGATGATCGACTCACCGTCAATCACGCGTTCGCCGTCCAAGTGCAATAACACTCTCAAGACACCGTGCGTGCTCGGGTGCTGGGGTCCTAGATTTAAATAGTAATCTTTTGTATGTTGTTTGTCCTGCAGGATGCCGGCGTCTTTGTATTGAGCGGCAAACCCCTCGGAGTCCTCCCGGATAAGTTTCAGTGATTGCGCGACGTCGGCGCCCTTGGGATCGCCTTTAAAACTTTTTAATAAAGGGAATATTTCGGAGCTTTCAGGCAGAAGAATTCTTTTGAGATTGGGATGGCCGGTAAACACCACGCCAAACAGGTCGTAGACTTCTCTTTCAAACCAATCGGCGGATTTGTAAATATCGCTGATACTGGGAGCGGAGTTTGAATCTTTGGGTACCAAAATTTTTACACAAGACCTCCGCGCCGGGCCTGATTGATTAAAATGATAAACGATCTCAAAGCACTCGGCGAAATCAACCGCGGTCAGCGATTCAAGAAAGAAACTTCCCGCTAAATAGGCTTTCGCGACCTCGCGGATCTTGTCGCCGGGGACAAGGGCTTCAAAAAAGACCCCGGTCTTAGCAGGGTCTTTGGCGTTGAACTCGTCAGGCTGAGTAACTTCGAGGAACCAATTTTTGATATCAGTTTCAGCAAGTGAAGGCATAAGGATCATCCAGCCAGGAGATTTCTCGCCCCGTTATACGACGGGGCTCGAAATGACACTTCATACGTCATCTCGAGGAGCGTAGCGACGGGAGATCTCCTCACAATTCTTTCTCCTCGGGAGAAGCCGGCGGGGTTCTGAATTCCGCGCGGGAGATGGCGTTTTTGTAGTCGGCAGGACGGTTATCTTGAGAATCCTTGATGACCGCAGGTGACATAGCGCCTTGAGTTTTTCCGGCTTTGATCTGTTTTTGCAGTTCAATAATCCCGGCGATGAGGGCTTCGGGTCTGGGGGGACAACCGGGGACATAAACATTGACGGGAATAATTTTATCAATTCCCTCGAGGATGCCGTATTGGCCGGGATATTTGAAAGGACCTCCCGCGGTTGCGCAGCCTCCGAGCGCTATCACATACTTAGGCGAAGGCATTTGGTCATACAGCGTTTTGATGCATGGCACCATTTTTCTGGAAATAGTTCCCGCGACGATCATAAGGTCCGCCTGGCGGGGAGAAGGGCGGAAAACGCCGAAGCCAAAACGGTCCATATCAAAGCGTGAGGCCCCTGCCGCCATGAGCTCTATCGCGCAGCAGGCGAGGCCGAAGGTCAGCGGCCACAGGGAATTGGCGCGGGCGAGATTTAATGCGTCTTCGACTCTAAAAAGATTAACCATGCCCGGAGCGGGCGACTGGGTATTCAAATAATTTGGATCTTTATTTATTTCAAGATCGGGATTTATTTCCACGAGAAAAGACCCTTTTTCTCCGCCAGACGGCGCGGCGGACCTGTCTCCGCCACAAAACGCAGTCGGACTCGTCCACAAGGCGTTTTGTGGACAGACTCGCCGGCGCCTTGTGGCGAGCACAAATCGCGACGTTCGGACGGACCCGACGCGCTTTGTGGCAGGCAACCACTATTTCCATTTAAAAAGTCCTTTCTTCCATGCGTAGAGGATAGCGAATGACAAAAGCGCCAAAAAGATCGTGATCTCAAAAAGGGCCGTGAAACTGGCCACTTTCTTGTAGACGACTAAAACCGGAAAAAGAAACGCC
>PEWW01000105.1 GCA_002779345.1 Candidatus Omnitrophica bacterium CG07_land_8_20_14_0_80_50_8
GCGCTTATGGGCAAGATCGTAGGCGCTCTGCGTCAATCGAAGCTGTTCTTCCATCGTCTGTTGAGATTTTTTAGCGGCTTCCCATTGCGCATAAGCGGAGGCAACTTCCCGCCTGATTCGATTCTTCCATTCATCGAGCAATGCCCTCGCTTCGTCTTCTATGGCCTTCGCCTTATTGAGTTTTCCTTCCATTTGGAAACCGTCAAATACAGGCATCGTAACCCCAATGCCCGCTGACCACTCGTCCGCGCCCGGAGGATTCGTATCCTCCAAGAACCCGGCGCTGGATACCGCGACAAGTTTCGGCGCACGCTCCAATTGCGCCGCCCACCGCTCGGCGGAAGCCGCCTCATAGTTTCTCTCGGCCAATTTCATCTCCGGCCTATTTTTGGCGGCATTCGCAAGAAGGGTTTCCGAAGGTCCGGGATCCGGCAATATTCCCTCTGGAATCTCGAATGAAAAAAATTCATTGGATGAAACTCCCATAAGTTCTTTTAGCATTTCCCATGACTGAACCAAGCGGCCGACGGCTTGAGCTTGTGCCGCATGGGTATTCTCAAGCGACGCTTTCGCAAGGTTGAGCTCCACGGGTGAATTAAGACCTGACCGGACGTATTTTTCTATCTCTGCCGTCAAATTCTCTTGTCGACTCTCCCGCTCCTTCAAAAGCTTAACGAGATCCGAATAAAATAAGCCTTCCCCATAAGACTGGATAGCCATGAGTTTAAGATTGGCCATGCGTTCGACAATTTCCGCCTCCCGGGCTTTCTCTTTTTTCACGGCGGCGTTCACCTTTGAAGTCGTGCGGCCAAAATCAAAGACAACCCAAGAAGCATCAATACCGCCCGCCAAACCCTTCCGATTGGGCGAATTAATCAAACCCGTTATCCCGATGGCCGAGGAAGAACCCCCTAGGCCCCAGCTATCCATTCCGGATAAATTGACACGCGGCCAGTAAGCAGAGCTTTCTATCGTCACATCCGCTTGGCCTTGCGTATGGCGAGCTTTGGCCATAAGAATTTCCGGATTCTGACGAAACACTGTATCAATCGTCTCTTTAAGCGTTAATATTCTGACGCTCTCGGCGGTGGGCGTTTCTTGAGCCCAAGCGTTGCCGCAAGAAACGCAAAATAAAATAAATAGTCCAAGAACCGCCGCTTTCTTATTTCTTAGCGGAAATATTTTCCAGTTCTCCACCCCCGCATAGAGAAGCGGTAGAACCAAAAGCGTCAAGATAGTTGAAACCAAGAGTCCCCCAACGACAGCACGCCCCAAAGGCACATTAGCCTCCGATCCATGCCCAAAACCAATCGCCATTGGTAAAAGCCCCAAAAACGCGGCAAGTGTCGTCATAAGAATTGGACGAAGCCGGATACGGGCCGCTTTCACAGCCGCCTCCGAAGGAAGAAGCCCTTCTTTTTTTAAACGATTGGCAAATTCGACCAGAAGAATTCCGTTTGAAACAGAAATACCCACCATAAAAATAACGCCGATGAATGACTGGATATTCAGCGTACTGCCTGAAAGCCACAAAATGGCAAGCACTCCAATAAAGCCCATCGGCACCGTGATTAAAATAAGAAGCGGGTCACGAAAGGATCGAAATTGTGCCGCCAAGACAAGGTAAACCAAAATGATGGCAAGGCAAAGCCCACCGCCTAAATCTTTGAACGAATCGTTCATGGATTCGATTTCTCCTCTCTGATAAATCTTGTAGCCTTCCGGCAAAGAGATATCACGAATGCGCTTCTTGATTTCGGAGGCCACAGACCCTACATCTCGCCCGGAGGTATTCACAAGGACATTAACTACTCTTTGAATATTTCGGTGTCTGATCTCCGAAGGAGCTGTAGTTTCCTTAAAATGAGCGATTTCCTTTAAGAGAACCACCTGCTTTTGATCTTTGCCGGTCAACGGGAGATTCTGGAGAGTCTCTATGCTTTTAATAAGCTCTTCGGGATATTGCGCCCCAAGGAAATAGTGGTTGCCATTTTTCGGATCGATCCAAAACGACGGCTTAAAATTCACGCTTGAATTTAGGGCAGTGACGATGTTTTTAACAACCTCCTCAACCGACATGCGCTTGGCCGCAATGGCTTCACGATTCAATTCAATCTCGATTTGGGGATAATCCAATCGCTCTTGGATTCTCGTATCCACGGCTCCTCGGACACCTTCGGCACGTTTCATAATCTCCTCGGCAATGCCTCTGGCTACTTTAAGATCATTCCCGGCTACCTGAATGTTGATTGGAGAAGTAAGCCCCATATTGAGAGCCGCCGTAACAATTCCTCCAGTGTTGATCGCAAGTTCCACTTGTGGGTACTCTTTCTTAAATAATTCCCGAATTCGGCGTGAGTATTCTTCCATGGAATATTTCCTATGATGAGATAATTCAAGCTCGATAAAAGCGTCCCCAGGCCCTGAGTTGGGCGTATAGGCAGCAGGCCAATCGTACAGAACACCGATATTGGTAATCATCGTTTCGATGCTTTCCTGACCGACCGATTCTTTAATGCTCTGCTCGATCTTGGACATGGCGTCCTCGGTTTTCTCGATGCGAGTGCCGGTCGGCAAGCGTAGATAAAGCGTCATATAACCCACATCGGCTCTGGGGAAAAGCTCTTTCCCTATAAAGGGGTAAAGAAAAAGACTGGCAAAGAAAAGAAGCACGACACTTCCCATAACAAGTGTTTTCTTTTTCATCAATGAAACTAGAAGTTTTTCATATCTCTTGGCGAAACGCTCAAACTTGCCGCCTTCTTCGAGTGGCAAATGTCCGCTCTTGGAGGCACTTTCCTTTGTGGTTTTTGATTTCAAAAAACTTGCGCAAAAAAGTGGGATGATCGTCATCGAAATTACGTAGGATGCTAAAATCGAAAATGCGACGCTTTTTGCAAGCGGTGTAAAAAGAAACTTTGCAATACCGCTCAAGAAAACAACAGGGACAAAAACGATGATCGTCGTGATCGTCGCGGCAAGCACCGGCATTGCCACCTCTCCGGCAGCCTCCAGAGCTGCTTGGGGCGCAGATTTCCTCATTTCCTGATGCCGTACGGTGTTTTCAAGAACAACGACGGAATCATCGATAAGACGGCCTACCGCGAGCGCAAGTCCTCCAAGCGTCATGGCGTTAATCGTCTCT
>PEWW01000037.1:0-2866 GCA_002779345.1 Candidatus Omnitrophica bacterium CG07_land_8_20_14_0_80_50_8
GATTTTAACACAAAGCGATGGAAAGTCGATGCCGGCCGCAAGGGCGGCCTTCGGCAAAAGACTTTTACCCGTCAGACCCGGAATGGTGTTTACTTCAAGCACGCAGGGTTCGTGGTCTTGGCCCAAGATCACATCGACGCGCGCCATCACCTCACACCCGAGCGTGTGGTATGCTTTAACCGCGGCCTCGGTGACCCGGCGCGCCTCCTGAACGCTCAGTTTAGCCGGAAATTCATACCGGGTACCCGTGTTTTCGTATTTGGCTTGATAGTCATAAAATTTTCTCTGGACAATCACCTCGCCAATCGGCAGCGCTTCATCCCCCAGCATACCTACCGTAAGCTCTCGGCCCGGGATATACCGGTCGATTAGGATCGAGTCCGAATATCGGAATGCCTCGGAGACGGCCTTCTCATAATTGGCCCCGTCATAAACAAGGCTGACCCCAATGCTTGAACCGGCAGACGCGGGTTTAACGACCATTGGAAATGAAGATTTTTTAGGTAAGCCGAGCGTCTCCCCTTTCTTAACGATCCTAAACTCGGGAACCCGGAGACCGGCTTGTTGAAAAAGCCGTTGGGCCCGGGACTTGTCAAAAGCCTTTTCGCTTGAGGCAACTCCGGATCCGGTATACGCGATGCCCTCTTTCTCAAATAATCGTTGAATCGTTCCGTCTTCTCCAAAGGTTCCATGCAATGCTAAAAAAGCCATGGAAATATTTTCATTTTTTATGGTTTGAACAAAATCACCTGCCGGATCCACTAAAATGGCAGGCATGCCTTTAGCGGTTAACGCCGCAAGCACCGCGCGGCCCGAGATGAGCGAAATCTCCCTTTCGCAAGAAGTCCCGCCGGCTAAAACCGCCACCTTTTCACAGGCCCAATTCATCGACGGGATCATAAAATTTTCACTTCCGTTTCGAGAGTCACTTGGAATTTTTGTTTCACCGTCTTTTTCACCTCTTCGATTAAATCAGTGATATCTCTTGAAGAGGCCCCGCCCAGGTTGATGATAAAATTAGCATGTTTGAGCGAAACTTGGGCATTGCCGATCCGCCGGCCTTTAAGCCCCGCGTCTTCAATGAGTTTGCCGCTGGAACAGTTTGACTCTTTGGGATTCTTGAACATACAACCGGCACTTGGATATTTCAAATCCTGGGTCACCTGCCGATAGTCGCTGTATTGATCCAGTTTTCTTTGCACCGCCTCCCGTTTAGACGAAACCAGGGAGAAATGACCCTCCAGAATAATCGCGTCTCTGATCCCTGAAGAACGGTAGCCGAAAGACATGGCTTCTTTTTTTATAACGGATTCAAAACCGCTATAATCCATCACCGTCATGGACTGGACCAAACTCGCGATGCTTTGGCCGTGACTTCCCGCGTTCATTGCAAGCGCGCCGCCGATGCAGCCCGGGATCCCAATCAGAAACTCAGCACCGCCCAACCCCTGTCGGATCGCCTGCTGAATAAAAATCGCGTGCGGCACTCCGGCGCGCGCCGCTAGGGTTCCTTTGTCTAAGCGAATTTCACGAAAATACGGCGAAGTCAGCGCGAGGACCGTTCCCCGTACGCCTTCATCGGGCGCAAGCACATTACTGCCGGCCCCTAAAATGTAAACCTTGAGATGATGGTCCCGGCAAATTCGAAGTGTCTTTTTTAAATCCTCGGCGTCTTTGGGCTGGACCCAATAGTCGGCGGGACCGCCTACTTTAAGCGAGGTGTGTTTGTAAAATGGTTCGTTCAACAAAACTTTTCCTTGAATCGACTCGAACGGATGGCACGGGTAGTTATGCTGATTTTCCGGATTTCTTAAAAAATCAGAAAGTTGACCCGCCACCTGTCCGACATCGCCTGCGCCTAAAGTAATAACGAGATCCCCGGGTCGGATCCGGCTCCTTAAGTATTCCGTCAAGCGCGCCCGTTCCACAAAAACAGCGTCCTTGTGACCCAAACTTTTTATGACGCGGCAAACTTTGTCTCCCGTAACGCCCGGGAGCGGATTTTCGCCGGCAGCATAGACGTCGGTGACTACCAGCTTATCGGCATCAGAAAAACTCAGACCAAATTGACCGAGAAGCGCCTCCGCCCTGCTGTAACGATGCGGTTGAAATAACGCCACGATCCTTTTTTTGTGTAATGCCTTCGCCGCCGCCAGCGTTTTTTGAATCTCTGTCGGATGATGGGCATAATCATCCACGATCAAAAACTGCGGGTCTTCATATTTCACGTCAAATCTCCTGCCGGCCCCTTCGTAGGCGCCGAGCGCGCGCGCGATCACGGCGAATGGAATATGAAGTCTCAGACCTACCCCGATCGCCGCCAGAGAGTTCAACACATTATGCCTGCCGATTATTTTCATCTCGATCGTGCCCAGCCTACTCCCCCGGGACCAAGCCTTAAACGCAACAGCGCGTTTCAGGTTCGGACACTCCATGATATCCGAGGCAGAGACCAAACTGGAAGCCGGATTAAATCCATAGAGAGTCGAATTTCTTATCCGCTCATTCGCCAAGCCCAACACTCGTAAATCTTCCGAGCATCCGAACCACTCGCCGCCCGGAGTCAACCGATTGATAAAACCGCGAAAGGCCGCTTGGATGTCTTCCAGGTTCCGAAAATGGTCCATGTGTTCTTCTTCGATATTGGTGATGACTGCGATGTCGGGGGAAAATTTTAAAAAAGAAGAATCGCTTTCATCGGCCTCAATCACCATCTCCGGGCCTTTTCCCAAGCAAGCGTTTCCTCCCAGGGCCTTCACCCAACCGCCCACGATGACCGACGGATCGCGTCCGGCCGTCTTTAGGATCAACCCTATCAAAGCCGTCGTGGTCGTTTTCCCATGGGTTCCGGTCACGGCAATAGTAA
>PEWW01000037.1:2943-3140 GCA_002779345.1 Candidatus Omnitrophica bacterium CG07_land_8_20_14_0_80_50_8
GTGCGCGTGATGCAATAATCGGCTTCATCACAACTTCCGGGGTCCTCTTCGCTCACACAGTATACCGGTGCAATGGGCCCTTCCAGCGCCCGGATAACATCTCCCACCGTGATCAGTGAAGGATCCCGGGCCAGATTGTATCCCCCCTGAGATCCACGGACACTTTTTACCAGCCCCGCCTTTCGTAGCATGGCAAT
>PEWW01000094.1 GCA_002779345.1 Candidatus Omnitrophica bacterium CG07_land_8_20_14_0_80_50_8
CTATCCGATATCTGTCTATAGCATTAATATGATGACAGACGAACACCTTTTCGTTCCTTTATTTTTTCTTGGTCTTTATTTTCTCTTGAAAGAGGTGCATGGTTGTCCGGTTAAATGGCCACTTTTGTGGTATGGACTGATCTTCGGCTATGCGACGATGGTTAGGACCCATTCGATATTCACGCCAATGACAGTGGCACTAGCTTACTGTTTATTGAAATATCCTTGGAAAAAAACGGTCATGGCTTTTTTGACTGTTATGTTATTAATGCAGATTGTTAATTTGCCATGGGCGATTCGCAATTACAAAGCCTGGGGAACACCGGTTATTTACACCGCAACTGCCAATTTTGTGTATCGAACGGTAAATTCATCCGCCACACCCGAAGGAGGGGGGCATATTCCGCTGAAAGGGGAAGAAGGTTATTCGGAGGAACTCGAACGAGCAGGGCTTTTGAACAACGAGGGTCTTTATCATAAATTATGTAACCGTGAGATGATGCGCTGGATCACGGGACATCCCTATGCATTTTTAAAGCTCGGTCTTTGTCGAGTGATTTTTTTTATGGGCTGGAATCGTGCGGGCGGCGTGTGGCCGATCTGGTTTCAGTATTATGAAGGCTCATATGATCCCGCCAGACCAATTGCTCCTAACGTGAAACATTTTCTGGAGGAGGCGGCATTTCTTTTTTATTATGTTCTTTTTTTTATGTTCCTTTCCTCAGTTTTTTTTATTTGGCGGCGCTGGAAAAGACTTTCAAGGCAGTGCCAAATTTCTTTGCTAGTGCTGGGGAGTGTGTTTGTGTTTTGGCTTCTGGAGCACATGGTTATTTATCCGGACCGTAAGTATCGTTATCCGCTTGAACCGCTGATGATCGTGTGGGTGAGTGTTTGGCTGGATTGGATAGCGTTTGGTTCGAAAAAGGACGTTCCGTGAAGCAGGTAACTCGTTTGTTGCTTTTGGTTATTTTGGTCACGGCTTTTTTTCTTCGATTAGCCGGCATCGATTTTGGTTTACCCCATCTCTACCATCAAGACGAACCGATTGTGGTCAACCACGCCCTTGCCTACGGGACGGGCGATCTGCATCCTCACTTTTTTAAGCTCCCACCATTGTTGTCTTATGTTTTATGCGTTATTTACGTCGTTTATTATCTAATTTTGCATTGTGTGTCCGGCGTAAGCACGGATTCTTTTGCGATGTTATTTTTTAAGGATCCGAGCATATTTTATATTCTAGGCAGGCTTTTTTTTGGTGTATTGTTAGGCACGGCATCGGTGGCGGTGGTTTACCGTATCGGGCGGGAACTTTTCAACGAAGCGACGGCGCTGCTGGCCGCTGCGCTACTAGCGAGCTGTTTTTTGCATGTAAGAGATTCGCACTACATTTACGCGGATATCCCGATGATGTTTTCAATTCTGATGACATTTTCCGCTCTGACCGATTTCACCAAACAGAGGAAGGACAGGGCTTATTGGGGTGCTTGTGTATGGGCGGGAATAGCAGTGGCTTTTAAATACATAGCCGCGCCTATTGCTTTGCCTCTTGCAGTTGTCATGTTCAACCGCCCGCAAAGCGGTACGAATGCGGCGCGACGTGTTTTGGCCGGTTTGTTCGTCATGGCAGCAACCTATGCAGTTTTAAACCCTTTTAGTTTTTTCGACCCAAGCTTTTTTGTTCAGGAGATCCGGCAACAGGCCCACTCTGAAAGCGCAATGCCTTTTTTTTATCATCTAACTTACTCGTTATTTGAGGGAGGAGGGCGCCTCGTTGTTTGCGTCGGGATCGCGGGCCTGGCGTGGGGCTGGTTTAAAACGCCAAGTCTGCGATGGTTGTTTATTTTTCCGATAGTTTTTTATCTGATGATTTCTGTTTTTAGCCAGGAATATGAGCGATACGCGATGCCGGTGTTCCCGTTTCTCTGTTTATCGGCCGCTTGGATGGTTGATCGCCTTGCAAAGGTAGTACGACATCCGGCGCACCGTTTTATTGTTTTGGGCATGGCCGCGGCAATTCTTGTGTTTCCGACGCTGCAGAAATCTTTGCAGGTTGACAGGCTGTTCTTGAGCGCGGACACTCGAACCGTCGCGGCTCGATGGATCGAAAGTCATCTGCCGGCAAATACCGTTATTCTGCTTGATCATTCCTTTTTCTCGCCCAGGCTTTGCCAGACGAAGCGTCAGCTCGAGGATAAAATAGCTGCGGTTTCGCAAAACGACCTGCAGCGCCAAACCAAGATTCGAAAGGTCCGGATGATGGCGCAGGCAAGCGAGGGGAAGAAAGCCTTCCGTATTTTCTATCTCAACGAGGAGGGACTTGATCGTCCTTCGTTCACGATGTGGTCGCCACTTTTGGCGCCGAACGTTGAAGCAATCCGCTCCGCCGGCGTTGAATATTTTGTGCGTTACCGCTACCCCGGGGAGACGGATTTTTTTGAGCGTTTTATGAGGGATCAGGTGGAGCTGGTAAAAACATTCTCGCCCTACAAGAGCCCGCAGAAAATATTTACCGAAGACAACCGGGCGCATGTGGCGTTGCCGTTCCTGTCACGCGAACTGTTTTCGCGGCTTTCTTCCGGACCGTATCTTGAAATCTATAGGATGAAATCACATTGAGCCGCAGACTGAAGAGCCACGTCTATTTCATTGTTTTGTACGGCGGTCTTTACGCGGCGTTGTTATGGCCGTTATTGCTGTTTAAAGAAACTTTCATCCATGGCGATTATTGGCAGCAACATTATGCGTGGGCTTACCACTACGCCTCAGTCTTGAAAACGGGCCATTTGCCGTATTGGACGCCGCTCATGGCAGGCGGATTTCCCTTGGTGGCCGAAGGGCAGGTCGGCGCCTACTACTTGATGCATCTGGTTTCGTATTACTTGTTGCCTTTTAGTGTCGCTTATAACTTGGGTATTTTATTTCACGTATTATTCGGTGGCATTGGTTTTTATTGCTACGGACGCAAGGTGGGCCTGGGGAAAGAGGCCGCCGCTTTGTCGGCGGTTATTTTTTCATTTTCCAGCGCTTATGGGGGCTGTTTTTACAACACCGTAACGCTTCGTGTGCTTGCGTGGCTCCCGTGGTGCCTTTATGCGACCGAGGCCATGGAACAAGTCCGGGGAAAAAGAGGAACGTTGTGG
>PEWW01000180.1 GCA_002779345.1 Candidatus Omnitrophica bacterium CG07_land_8_20_14_0_80_50_8
CGAATGTGGTCTTGAATTTCGTCAACCATTTTTGTGCCGTCAATCACCTCGAAATTAAACTCCTTTGCCAACTTGTCATATTCGGCAATAAGGCTGGACTGATAATTGACGAAACTGTCAAAAAGATCCTGACCCATGTGCAGGTCCATCCCCGCTTCCCAATAGTTGATGCCTCCCGACTCCAGTCCTCGCTGGATAAGCGTATCCATGTCGATTTTAAGATACAGCACAAAATCAGGCACAAGCGCGAATCCAAACACGTTCCGGATCCAATGCGGATCCGCTTCGCGCACCGAGTCGCGCGCGAAGGCCGTGTAGACATAGCGGTCGGCGATCACGATATGGCCCGACTTAAGCGCCGGGATGATCTGGTTCTCAAGCCGATCCGCGAAATCCGTCGCGTAAAGCAAAGAGAACGTCATGCGGTCCATCATGTTGCCGGATTTGGCAAGCTCGATGGACTTATGCATCAGGTTCGAGCGCGCCCAGCCTGTCTCGACCACCGCGTAGCCGCGCACCTCCAACCAGTTCTTAAGCAGAGCGATCTGCGTCGAACGTCCGGAGCAATCCGTGCCCTCAAGCACGATCAGTTTTCCCTTAAGGGAAAACGGCTTAAGATACGGTAAACCTTCTCCAAAATACTTTGGCTCGTTTGGCATAGATCGTCCTCTTTTTGGAATAGTCTTTCAACGCTTCTTTCACGGCCGCCCTGACAATTTCCTGATCGTCATGAATCTCGAGTGTCGCGTCTACCGTCGTAAGCGCGAATTCAGTCTGCATTTTTTTGTATTCGCCGAAAATCTTGGTTTGAAAAAGTTTGAAGGACTCTTTGGTATCCAGACTCAAACCTAGATCCATGCCGGCTTCGTGAAACTTGATCTGAGTGCGGTTGGACAAAATTCGGTCGCAGGCGACATGGATCGGCACATCAAAATAAAAACTAATGTCCGGTTTTATCGCGAAGTTGTAAAGATTTCTTACCCAGGCAGGATGAACACCGCGGACGACGTCCCGCGCGAAGGCCGTGTAGGCATAGCGGTCCGCGAGCACGATCATGCCGGCCTTAAGCGGCGGGATGATTTGATAATTCAGCCGGTCCGCGAAATCCGTCGCGTGAAGCAGAGAAAACGTCGTCGGCGTCAAAATATTCCTTTTCTTGCCTTCGCGCGTGGTTTCTTTGACAAGCTCCGAGCTGTTCCACTCCGTAAAAAAAACAGAAAATCCCTGAGATTCAAGCCATTTTTTTAAAAGAGCAATTTGGGTGCTTTTACCGGAACCGTCAATTCCCTCAACGATGATCAACTTTCCGGGAAAGGCGTGTTTTTTATCAAAAATTGGCATCTAGGCCCTTTCTTAGTCTGATGTGACCCTGAAAAAAAGGCTTCTGCCCAAACCAGCGGACATGCACATTGGCGGGCGCGGCCACAATGCTCGGCTCATTCCTCAGGATAAAATCAAGAATACTGCCTTCGCGAATGCCTTTATTGGAAACGAGCACGTCTTGTTTTTTGAGCATTTTCATAAGCACGTTCACCAGCACGCTCCCTGCCGTGATAATATCCGAGCGCTTGAGATCAAGCCCCGGCATCTTGAGAAGCTGTCGTAAATTTCTTTGGAGAAGTTTTTTGTGAATCTTTTGTAAATCCTTACGGCTCATTTTAAAAAATGTCGCCAGTTTAAAAGGCCTCGATTCCTTGTCTTCATAAACCATCGAGGCTAGATTGATCATGGTTCCGGCGGTGCCGACTATTTCCGAGAAACCGATTTTTCTTATCTTTTTTACGGTCGGTTTGATTTCTTTCTCAATATACTTTTCAAGGCGTTTGATCTCTTTTTTTGAAGGCGGATCCTTATGAATAAAATGGTCCGTGAGCCGCGCGACGCCCAACGGAAAACTTTCATTAAAAAAAATTCCTTCCTGGTCCCCCAGGATCAATTCAACACTGCCGCCGCCGATGTCGATCACAAGCGCCCGACGCTTGCCCAAGGTCACGCCGGAGGTCGCGCCCAAAAAGATCAGCCGGCCCTCTTCTTCGCCCGAAATGATCCTGATCCTCACGCCGGTTCGACGGCGGATACCTTGCGTAAATTGCCGGCCATTTTGGGCGTCGCGCACGGCGCTCGTGGCCACGCCGAACATTTTCCGGACTCTATATTTTGAGGCTACTCGAGCAAATTTCTCAATGACACCAAACGCCCTGGCCACGTGTTCCCTGGACAATCGCCGGGTTTCAAAACTGCCGTCTCCGAGGCGAGTCGTGTCCTTTTCGTGAGCAAGTACCTCAAACGAAAGATCCTTGCGGACTTCAACAACCAGCATGTGGATCGAGTTTGTCCCTATGTCAAAAACCGCTATTTTCATCGTGTCCATAGTCTATCATAGGATAACCCAAAGACGAAAAACCTTGCCGCACCGGCTGGTGTCAAAAATAAAAGGGGGTCAATTTTGAACGAAGAAGTTATTTAAACAATCGGATTTGCTTGGGTGTTAGAAACCACTTTAATTGGCCCAACGCTCCGGGCGCGATCCCAACGGGCATTTTTACCCGGCATAACCCGCCCGGCTTGAAATCTATGGTTGAGGATACCTTGCCGACCGTCAACATCGATACAAATTCCCCGATGCTCGGCCGGTGTCCCACCAACAGGACTTTTTCGTCGGCGCCAAAACCTTTAAGGAGTTTAAAAAAAAGCTTGAATTCAGCGTTTGGAGTCAGCGCCTCCGAAAATTCGACTTTGCCTTTAAACCCCAGGCCTTCAGCAACGATCTGTGCCGTTTCTAATGCCCTCACATAAGGACTTGAAACGATCCGGTCTAACGAAAATGCCATGCGCCGAAGTCCCTCGGCTGTTTTTTTCATCTTTTCGATACCCGCCAAAGCTAAGGGACGCTCGGAATCCTGCGAAAGTGAGACGGTCCCCGGTTCGACGGCAAGCGCATGCCTTAAAAAGTAGAGTTCCATGAGTTACAATTCTACACATTGCGATGAAGAATGCCAATATTAATAAAAATAGGTACGTGTGGCG
>PEWW01000124.1 GCA_002779345.1 Candidatus Omnitrophica bacterium CG07_land_8_20_14_0_80_50_8
GAATTTAAAAAAATGGGTGTCAAACTCACCGTCACCACCGACGATGGTTCCAAAGGGCGCCGGGGGGTTGTGACTCAGGTTCTGGAGCGTCTCTTTTCATCGTCGCTAGGCCAAGTGTCCTCGCGGCGGATGTTTGTGTGCGGCCCGACACCGATGTTGAAGGCGGTCTCACAGGTTGCGCAAAAATACGAGGTACCCTGTGAAGTTTCAGTCGAAGTACCCATGGCGTGCGGTTTTGGCGCGTGTTTAGGCTGCGCCATTGAAGTGAACGATTCGAAGGGCCGTCGCTTTGCGATCGCTTGCAAAGAAGGGCCTGTATTTTCTTCTAAAGAAATAGTGTGGAAATAAGCCAACTTTAAAGAAATTTACTTATTCCGGGCGTTCCCTATGAAAATTAATTTAGCAACCAACCTAGGCAAGATCAAGCTCAAGAATCCGATTCTCGTGGCGTCCGGAACTTTCGGCTATGCCAAAGAATTCGAAAAGCTTATAGATCTAAAAAAACTTGGCGGCATCGTCACAAAAACTATCACTCTGAAGCCCAGGCTCGGCAATCCACCTCCGCGTATCGTCGAAACTCCTTCGGGAATGCTCAACGCCATCGGGCTCCAGAATCCGGGCGCCGATGTTTTCGTCCGGGAAAGAATGCCTTTCTTGAGGACGCTCAAGATCCCGATCATCGTCAGCGTGATGGGCCACAGCGTCGAAGAATTTGTGGAGGTTGTGAAATTCTTGGAGCCGGTGGCTGGCGTTGACGGGTTCGAAATGAATCTTTCCTGTCCTAATGTTTCTTATCAAAATTCTGCGTCCACCCCAAAAGCGTCGGCGCCTGCCTGTCCGGCAGGCAGGGATTCGTCGCTGACTTCGTCGGCGCGAATGTTTGCCCATGACGCGGGTATGATCGAAGAAGTAGTCTCTGCGGTCAGGAAAGAAACCAAAAAGACCCTGATCGCCAAGTTGAGTCCGGACGTCTCGGATATCGCGCAGATGGCTCTGTCCTCGGAACGAGGCGGCGCGGACGCGGTGTCTCTGATCAACACTTTCATGGCGATGGTCATCGACATCAAAACCAGAAGACCCGTGCTGGGGAATAAAACGGGTGGGCTCTCGGGCCCCTGTGTCCGGCCGATCGCGGTGAGGATGGTCTGGGCGGTACGGAAAAAAGTAAGCATACCGATCATGGGGATTGGTGGTATTATGGGCGCCAAAGACGCGTTGGAGTTTTTAATTGCGGGAGCCTCCGCCATTCAGGTCGGGACTGCCAATTTTATAAATCCGCAGACCTCTCTTGATATTGTGTACGGCCTTAGGAATTTTATGCAACAAGAGAGAATTTCGGATATCAAAGAAATAGTTGGATCAGTGAAAGAGTAAATGTTTACGTCATTTCGACGACCCGCCGTGTTTTGTTTGGCGGGGAGGAGAAATCCCCTCATGAATATTTTATGCGAAAATCGTTAGGAGATTTCTCGCTTCGCTCGAAATGACAGTGGATGGCAGCTGGACTATGAAAAATACAAAATTAATAGTCGCGCTGGATATCCCCACGCTCGCCGAGGCCGAGAAACTCGTCAAGCTTCTTTCGCCGCTAGTGGCGGTGTTTAAAGTGGGCAGTGAACTTTTTACGGCCGTCGGTCCTTCGGTGATCCAGATGATCCATTCTTATCACGGCAAGGTATTCCTGGATCTCAAATTTCATGATATCCCCAATACCGTGGGGTCAGCGTGTGAAGCAGCCGCCAGGTATAAAATTTTTATGTTGAATGTCCACACCTTTGGCGGCAAACAAATGATGTTCCAAGCCGTTCAATCCGTGCATAAGACGGCGGAGGAGCTTAAAATCGATCCGCCGCGGATTCTGGGCGTCACGATTCTGACGAGTATGAAGGAGACGGACTTGAAAGAAATTGGAGTCAATCAAGGAATGGAAAAAACGGTTGAAAGCCTCGCTGTGCTGGCCAAGGCCTGTGGTTTAGACGGAGTGGTGGCTTCGGCCCATGAGATCGAGTCGATCCGCAATAAGACTGATAAAGATTTTCTCATTGTCACGCCGGGCGTTCGGCCCCTTTGGGCTTGGCACGGTGATCAAAAAAGAGTGATGACTCCAAAAGAGGCCGTCGAGCGGGGCGCTAATTTTATTGTCGTGGGCCGGCCCATCATTCAAAGCCCCTCGCCGCTTGAGGCGGCGAAAATGGTGTTAAAAGAGATAGAATAAAGTGGCTAGAGCGCTAATCACCAAAGAATTACACTTTGAAGTCAACAATGAAGCGGGGCTTTTGGGACAAATTACAAAAACGCTTGAAATGGCGGAGGTTTTCATCATCCATTTGTCGGCCTACACCGTGAAGTCGAAAGGATATTTTCAGATCATTACACGCGATAATAAAAAAGCCAAAGAGGCGCTGAAGCCTCTGGCGCCTCGGATGGTCGAACGCGATGTACTCGTCGTGGAGTTTGAGAATAAAGTGGGAACCCTGGCTCCGGTAGCCCGTCTTTTGGGCTCTAACGGTATTTTGGTTCAATACGTTTATGGCACCAGCGCCGACGGGTTCAAGATCACCGGTGTTTTTTCGACAGACAATGACAAAAAGGCCGCCGAAATTATTAATAAGGATTCCGGCGCTTTAGGGATACAATACCCCGGGCGTTTTGAAGCACATCCACTAAGGGATAGGAGAATAAAGTGAACTCTTTTAAAAAAGAAAAACAACCGGGAGCCGGTTTTGATGCCACAAGTTTTGACGATTCTCAACTGCCTCTTCAACTTAAGAAAATTATAGATCATCTGGGGTTTCTTGAAAAAAAAATCGACACACTGCTTGAGCAATCCAGGCCACGACAGGGTTTTCGGCCTCCGTTTGGCAATCGGGGTTTTTCGGGCGCTCAGTACGGTAATTTCAGACCCCATCGCGAGAGTTTTGGCTCAAGGCCCGGTGGACGTTTCGCCGGACCCGGCGGACACCCTAGCAGGCCTTTTCAAAAGAGGCATTCACCCCATCCAGGGCCGTCCTCACACGCCGCTTAAAATTGTTGGATAAAAACTACTTCCATTTTCTAAAACAACTCATTGCTTTGGAAGAAGATGAGGA
>PEWW01000139.1 GCA_002779345.1 Candidatus Omnitrophica bacterium CG07_land_8_20_14_0_80_50_8
CCTGGTCAACGGCGCTCTTATACGCACAACATTTGGTGCTACGACCGATATCTCTTATATCCACAAGATCGCTACGGATATTGATCCGACGGTGATAGCGGCTTCCAAGATCGTATACGCAAATTCTGCCGCCATGACTAATCTTGCCTATCTTGCCGGTATTTATGCGCCATCGGCTCCGGTCGCTGATCTTAAAAATACTGTGGATTCTCTTGCATTCTATTTTGCCGACGCGTTCGTAAAGGGTGGAACATATGATCTTAAGGGCGGGATCTTGGCCCGCTTAAAACTAGGCGCCACGGATATTCCAAGCTTTATCCGCATTTTCGCCGAGGTTTCACCCCTCCATATCGCCAAGGCCAAGGATCTGTTGGCGGAGGCGGCGGTGGTTGCCGATCTAAAGAACATCGCGTTGGCGTATGATCCGGCCCTCGTCAGTCCGAAATTGGACGAGGCCGTTAATAGACTGGCTTTGCGGTACGCTGTCGAGTTTTCCAAAGGCGGAAGATATCAACTTTCTAAGGGGACGTTGGTACAGTCAGCGCTTGGCGCCGTCAATGAAAAAGACTACATCGCCCGGATCGCAGCCGATATTCCAACGGGAGTATTTGCCAAGGCCAAGACGATACTCGCTGACTCCTCGGCCTCTCTGACCCTAGAAAAGATAGCCAAGACCTATGCGCCGGTCTTGAGTGTGTCCGAACTGGACAACGTGGTCAGTGGATTGTCGATCCAATATGCGGGGGATCATACAAAGGGAGGTCAATACCAGTGGGCTGGTGATACGCTTTCGCGTACCTTGTTCGGCGCCTCGAATGAGACAGATTACGTTCAAAAAGTATTTGAAAAAATTTCAACTCCTGATGTGTCGAGGACCCAGGCACTCTTGGCCGACTCGGGCGTTATCACTTACTTGGGAGATGTCGCTAAGGAGTTGATACCCACACTTAGCGGCAGTGACCTGGACGAAGCTATTACCGCGCTCGTAAGCGGCGGCTATTCTGTTAATTTTGCCAAATCCGCTACCATGGAATTTATTACTCCGGCCCTTTCGATCATAAATACTCAGCTGATGGAACTTCTCAATGAAATCGGCCTCCCGGTCCTTATTACTTCGTCGGAAAAAGCTGAGGGGCTCAGAAAGTTATTCACTCAGAGCTTGGTCAAGCCCGGCATTGCCGAGGTGTCGACCTACTTAGGCGGAGCAACGATCACGAGCGAACATATGAAACTATTGACTGCCTTCCTGGACCCCGAGAGGTCTTTGGCGGACGCTCTAAACACAGCCCTCGGAATATTAAGGGTCACGCCCGAGATGGCCGAGAGGATCAAACGGCTCTATTTAACCGCGGCAGGATCAGTTTCCTCAAGTGAACTGAAGGCTATCGCCGGGGCTGACTTGACGGAGGCCCAGATCGCCAATGTTGAAGCGGTTTTTGGACCGAGAATGCGATATGCCAAGCAACTACGGGTGATCTTTGGCGCGGGTGTCACGGCCGATAAGGCCGGACAGATCGCCCACATTGTCAGCCATTCGTCCCCCGGATCTATACCGGATGAGGTGGCTGCGGTCTTGGGTATTAGCCCGGCGGCCGTCAGGACTTCACTGGAGCAGATCAAAGCACTATTCGCGCCCTCAATGGAAAGCGCCCGATCGACGGAACGCAACATCATTGGCAGTTATGCTGCCAGCCTTAAACTCGGTCTGCAAAATTATGCAACAAATGCGGCAACGGACTCAGCCAACCTGATAAGCACCGACATAACCTCGGCTTTAGGCATCAATCTTGCTACGCTAAAAACGCTTTTTGAGGACGTTCATACGGGCCTCATCGACGATATCTTGGACCTAGCGGGTTACGGCATTACCGACCCCATCCTGGCGGCGAATATTATGGCCGTCATTATTCCGACTCCGGCGAACGGGGCCGCGGCAACTGTTTTGCTTCCTTTGGATGAGTACCAGGTAAAGACGCTGATAAGTTTCCTGCCTGTTGCGGGCGATTTTACGGTGGATACCTCCGTGTCCGCCAGCGACAAGGCCCGTATCAAACAACTCTATAAAGAATTCGGGGATGCCGTCAATGAGAGCCAGCTGTTCAAAGAAGTGACCGGATGGCGGTTGCGGGTCGGCGCGGTTAACTACACCGGGAGCCTTATTCCGTCTGCCTGGACCCTTAGCGCTGATGAGTTGGATAAACTTAGTTTGATGGAACTACCGTCATCCTACCTTCCAAACATCATTTCGTCGTTATCCACGGATCTGACAGATCTGAGCGTCAATCAAGTTGCATTATTAAGGAGGTTGTTTGGCCGGTCAATGAACCCGACCGGGGCGGATATCGGCAATGCCATTGGCAGAACTGTTACATTATCCGCCGCTCAGATAGAGAAATTGGCCGACCTTTTGCAGCCCAAACGCCAACTGGCTAAGGTGCTTGCCAAAGCACTTGACGCCTCAGGGTTGGTTGTGGCGGTCACTCCGGATCAGGTGAATAAGGCCCAGGCTCTTTATGAAAGTCGGACAACCAGCCCCACTCCCGCCGCAATAGAGGCTATTTTTGGAGTTTCCGCGGGAGCTTTAACAGGGCCTAGGGTGTCTACCATCGAGTCGCTCTTGGCACCTCAACTGAAGACGACAAAGATCCTTTCCGATAAGACCGGTGTCGCGATGACCCTCTCGCAGTCGCTCCAGGTCGAGCACCTCTTCAGGAACAGTGTCGGGTTGCCAAATGCAGAAAATGTCAGGGCCATTTTTGACGGACAAGCCGGTTTCTCGACTGGCCAGCTTGAACAGATCCGAGCGGTGGTGGCCCCTGAATATTTCCTGGCCCAGGAAATAGCAAAATGGATCGAGGCGGCGACCGGATCGTCGGTGGGCGTGACCCCCGAACAAGCCAAGCGCGTCACAAGACTTTTCGAGGGCGCACCTTTGGCTATGGCAGATGCGGTTTTAATCCAACAGGCGCTCAGACTTAGTTCCGCGCCTTCCGCAGATCAAATGAAGGTCCTTCAGAAATTGACGGTGCTGGACGCAGGTTTGGTTGTGCTT
>PEWW01000063.1 GCA_002779345.1 Candidatus Omnitrophica bacterium CG07_land_8_20_14_0_80_50_8
CGTCGAGCTCACTCTCCCACATGAGGGTGACGTGGGCGGCGACTTGATCGGTTACGTTGGCGGTTTTTGTGGCTAGATCAATATCGATCCGCCATGCGACATGAGATTTTTTATCTTTAAGGGAGTCTGTGACTACCGAATAAACGCCTTTTTTCTTATCGTAAGAAATTGAATAAAGATCCTCCCCCGTCGGCGAAGCGGGATCAATGACGCCGATCTTGAGCGGCGGGGCGCGGCCGAAGTCCGTTTTGTCGGGATCTCCGCTGTACTGGAAATAAGTGCTATAGGTTTCAGTCTTTCCGTTGACGGTTAGCGTAAGGATGTGGTCGACGGTGAATCCCAGCACGTCCCTTCCTATATTAGTCCCGTCCCATGAATAGGTCCTGGAGGAGACCTGCCCGTCGCCGCCGGCAAGGATCAGCGTGGCTTGGTTGCCGTGGATCTGATAGATCCTCCCGCCGATCACCCGAAACTCTTTGCCGTTCATCGTCTTAATAAGGAAGGAACCTAGGATCGAGGATGCTTTAGCGTTGGCTTCGATCTCCCCTCGCAGGCGATAAGTATCTTTTATGGCATCTATCCATAACCGGTAATTGCCCTCATCCCACACCCGCTGACCGTCTGCTTCCTCTTTCGAGAAAATTTTAAACTTGAAATACAAGAATTCTTTTTGTTGTTTGATATAATTTCTGAACAACGTCTCATCAAACACCCCGTTCTTATCCATGACCGGCGCCGGAGCGATCTGCCACGAACGCGTCGCCAGGTCGTAATATTTCCTTCCAAAGTTTATTTCGTGCAGGAAAGACCCTAAAAGCGCTTCTTTTTTATCTGCCGTAGTTCTATCTGAGTCACCCGCGGCCGGAAGATGGGCATTGAGCGCCAGGGCTTCCTTAAGATTTTCCGCCTCGACACTCCCCAGGATCGAACGTAAATAAAGATCCTTTTCCATCTCGTCGATCACTGTATTTAAACTTTTACCTTCGGGAGCCGCCTCATCCCAGCCGCCCGTCAAGTCGTCCACCCGGTACTGCCCATTCACCTGGCTATTGATAAAGCCGGCGACCAACACGTTGATACGCACCTGCACATCGGGGTTTGCGCTGTTGGGTTCAAGACCCGCCTGTCGCGCCAACACCGACCGCAACCGCGAATAATCCGGGCTTCCGACAATTTTTGGGATTCGCGCAAAAATATTCCTCACCCGGACAAGATATGTCGGCCAGAGGTCCCTTGTCAGCGGCCCTACCGCCCCATGAGCGATCTGTCCCGCCGTCGGAACGGCCCGCGGGATCGTCATATCCAGATCGACCCATTGGCCGGTCAATGGATGGGTGGTGGTTTGCACGCCTGTCACAAGATTGTGGGCCATGGACATCATGACGTTCGTCGCCATGGCATCGATCTCCCGCGCCTGTTCTTCCGCGGTCTTCCCTTTTAGTTGAGCCTGCGCCGCTTCAGATCTCATCGCGATACCCTGCAAACTCTGAACAAGGCCTTTATAAAAATCCTCATAACCCGGAGTATTCACCAGTTCTTGATATTTTTTTAGCGTCTGGAGTATCCAAGACAGGTCTTCCGGGGACGGTTGAGTCGCCGCTGGCCTGAACGGCACCCATTGCATCGTGATGGGGTCCAAGATCGCGAAAGATCTCAGCATCCCGTTAATAACGGTCGCGGCCTTTTGGTCCACCTCGGGGTCATCCTTAAGGTGATAGATCTCGATCACCAGCTCTTTGACCGCCTGATAATCCTTGGTCTCGGTCAGTTGCTGTGTTCGCCGGATCCCATTCAAATAGTCCATGAAGAATCTGTCCCAATCCGGGACTTCATAAACCTGCATCCGCGTGTACGTGCCATCCTTGGCCAACTGCAACTGCCCGTTGACCAATTCGTCGGCAATCTGGTTATAGATGTCTTCTATCTGGAACGTGGTGAATCCTATGGCTCTCAGACCGCTTTCGAATGTAGCACAGGCGGCTTCATGGTCCTTTTTCATCTCTCTTCTTTTTCTAAGAAGTTTAATATCGTTCTTCAGCATTTCTTCCGGCGTCAGGGTCGTCGACAGGGGGACGCGGGACCATGTCTTCTTGACAAAATCGTAAATAAGGGCGCCATGCGCGTACATATCAGCCCTGGCTTCCACCAACGACATGAGCTCATTGGCGATGGTCCCCGCCTGGGGTGCTTCCCCTACGGGATAAGAAGCCTTCAATTCATCGATCCATATCTCAAACAGGTCTCCGTCCTCAAAACGGGCTTGCACCGAGCACAGTTCCTCAAATTTCCGGTGAGTTTCCACCGTCCAGACCGCGAAATCCCTCCAGTGCCCTTCCATCGCGGGATTGCCGGCGATCGTCATATCCGTGGGTGACACCGCGCCGTCGGCCGGATGTACTATGCGGAACGTATCGGTATCCGCCATGTGCCGGAGGCTGTTGTAACCGCTGTCGACCAATCGGAACACGAAATCGCGGTATGCCCTGTCCGTGTCGCCGTGATCACGATGATCTTTGGTGTAGTTCGACCCCAGCGTGACATTGGTCAGAGATCTGCCCCCGATCCGGATCTTACTGACATTTTTTTTGTAAACACCGGCAAACTCATCCAAACCGAAATCCGTGACATATCCGCCGAATTCCGGACGCGACTTATTTTTAAATATCTCTTCGTGGATAAAACAGGCCAACTCGAGACGCCGGACAAAAAGATCGGCGCTTGAAGCGCCAAAGTTGTGGACAGAGTCGTAGTCTTTTTGGGTCACGATCGAGATAAGGAACGTCAGATAATCGGCATTGGACAAGTTCTGGTCCTCTATAGGAATACCGTAGATCTCACGGATCTGGGCTTCGTGACCCTTCAGCGCTTCGAAAAGCGGCATGATGCGAAGAATATTTTGCTCGAAGGTCGCCGGATCGAATTGGCTGTTCATGAAAAGATACTGCAAATAATACAACCCCTTCTGACCTGCGGCATCGGTGGTTTCGA
>PEWW01000132.1:0-11380 GCA_002779345.1 Candidatus Omnitrophica bacterium CG07_land_8_20_14_0_80_50_8
ATGGAAGGGAAAAAGGCGAAGAACTGGTCGACTACACTCAAAATTACCAAGCCGACGGCCTGACGGTCCGCAATACCTCCATTTCTTACTATGAGAGTCCGGCGGGTCTTCTGGTTTTTCCGGTCAGAGCCACGGTCGCAGGATTTGAGCCCGGCTTAAGAGAGACCGACCAATTTCGTCATGGAACCTCCGGTTCCGATATGGTGAACGGCCTCAAGCTGCAGAGTCAAACCTTCTTTGCGGGTTCTTCAAAGGAGGAGAAAGTCGACTACGTTCTAAACTACAAAGGGGCCGCCGGAGCCGAAAAGGTCGGTTCTACGCAAATATCTTTTTATGGCAGCGACAATTTCCGTGCTACGAACGTCAATATCTCACCCGACGACGCCTTAAGGACCCAGCGTACCTTTAAGAACGCATTCGCGAACGCGACTTTGGTGTTGGTTGATGTTCTAAGCTGTTATGCCAGCAATAAACTCATAAGCGAATCCTTTTTCGCTGGCGATATGTCCGAGGAAAAGAACGACTACACTCTGAATTATAAAGGAGATGTCGGAGCCGAAACGGTTCGTTCCACACAGATATCTTTCTATGGCAATACCAACCTTCGAGCCAAGGACCCTCTTATTTCACCTGACGATGCTTTGAAAATGCAAAGGACTTTCAGAGATGGTTTTACGAATGTGGCTTCGGTAACTGACTCAGGTCGTTATACAGCTAATAAACTTCTCACGGAATCTTTCTTCGCCGGCGAGGTCACTGAGGAGAAAAATGACTATACCATAAACTACAAAGGGGACGCCGGATCCGAAACATTCCGTTCTACGCAAATTAATTTTTATGGTACATCCATGAAACGTGCTTCCGACCAGTGGTTTGTATTGGAAGGAGGTGTTTCGGTCCTAAAGACGGTTGATTTTGACGAGCGGTTGACCCGCCAGATCCTCTGGAGGGACGAGGTATCTCAGACGGAACGGGACAGCCTGTTGTTCGGGGGCGTGAATATGGCTTTGCCTCTTAACCGGATGGCGATCAACCCGAATGAGCCGGCGGACTGGACCGATATTCAGATCAATATTTCCAAAAAAGTGTTGAACGAAACTTACTACGTCGGTGAATTCGGCGAAGAAAAGGTCGATTACCTGTTTAATTACGCGGGCTCCGCGCTTGACCAAAAAGTGCAGAATACACAGATCTCGTTCTACGGTAACGCGGGCCTGCGAGCATCGAATCCGGCCACTGACGTTGACGATCCTTTGGCCCGGCAGACGACCTGGAGAAGCTATGTGAACGATACGGACCGTGCCCAGATCATTACCCAAAATTCCAGAATTCCGATCACCACCGGAGCGTTGGCGGATGGCAGTTCGATGAATATTAACGGGGTCACTGTCAATATGGCCTATTCAGCGGCGACCAGCCAGGCGACATTGCAGATAGGCGGTGTAACCAAGGTTGTTGATGTCGGCAGCAGCCTCGTACCGGCAGGTAAAGGATCTCTCCTTCTATCGCTAGACGCATCGGGGGTCTTGCAGGTAACGTCCGTCAGCCAAAACAGGCTTTTATCCACTAATTATTTTGCCGGGTATGTCGGCGAAGAAAAATCGGATTATGTGGTTTCTTACACCGGAGCGGCAGGGTTTGAACGGATCAAGACGACCCAGATGAGTTTTTACGGACCGGAAGGACGCCGGGCCAATGCGGTGTGGATGCCGTTCGGCTTCACGGAGTTCAGAATGATCGATTCGGACGACGCATTGGTACGCCAGATCGTGTGGAAGGGAGGCCTCGTCGCCGCCGAACTTGAACAGCTGAGAAATATTCCTTTAATGGGCACCGTACCGGCGCCGTTCGATCTAACGGCATTGGATCCCGCCATTCAGGCGGTTGTAGGGAAGAAAGTGATCTCCGAAAGCGTCTACTATGGCGTCTCGGGAGAGGAAAAGCTTGATCACACTTTCAATTACCGCGGGGAATATGGATTTCAGGATGTTCAGAGCACACAAATGTCCTTTTATGGAGATCAGGCTCGCCGTGCCTCGTTTGTCGGAGTGGACGATCCGATGGCCCGTCAGATCACCTGGAGGGGCAAGCTTGACAGCGGGGCCCTGACTTCTCTGAATTCGTATTCAATTGCAACGGTCATCGGAAACCTGGCCAGCGTGGGGAACACTTTCTATCTGGCAACGGACAGCCATTTTGCCGGAGAGGACGTGGGCGAGGAGAGGTTGGACTACACAGCGTCTTACGAGGTCAAGGGAATCGATATCCGGGATATTTCCGTCAATTTGTACGGCGTCGTTCACGAGCGCGCGACCAGCCCGGTGCTTGATCCGGATGACGCGCTGACCGTCACACGCTCTTATAAAGAATCTAATGCTTACGATTTATTGGTAAGTTCCACGGCCTATCCATCCACCGGCTATGCGGCGGCGGAGCCCCTAAAAAATTGCCAGAGTGAAAACTATTTTGTCGGGTACCGCGGCGAAGAGATCTCGGACTATACACAGCGTTATAACAAAATGCAGGAGGCGGTCAGCTTCACCGTAAATTATTACGAGAACGCTTTGATCGCCGGTGATACCGCATGGCGCGCTGCCGACGCGGTGTCCGGAGATCCTCTCAGGAAGACCATTGAAGTGAGCGGCCAGTACAATCCGATGTTCAGCGAAAATGATTATCGCTCTAAGTCTATCTATTTGGGCGAGCAAGGTGAGGAGTATGTCAGCCAGGTCTACAGCTACAAACGTGGAGAGATCCAATCAAGGAGCGAATACCAATACGTTGAACACTCCGATCACCGCAAGATCGACACGATCACGCAATATGACGTTCTCAGAAGGGCGGATAAGGACAACGACCGTCTTCTTAAATCGGGACAAACCAAGTATTTCTATACCAGCGCTTATGATCCGGATTTTGCCGATACGACGATCGCCAGAAACTGGAATTATCATCGGGATGATCCGAACGTCCTAAGCAGTTTTTCCGTTACCAAAAACAATTTTATCGATAACGGGGTCATGGATTTTCATACAGCCGGGAAAGAACCTATTACCACGGGCTTTAATTTCTATCACGGAATATTCGGGTCCGTGAGTCCGTTGATCGACCCGGATCCCTCGCTAAACGATCCGGCCGTCTACGAGACAGCAATTTACAATCCTATCAGTGTTTCCGACGCCAAGATCGCCAGTTATTATCAGACGCGATCGTTCACGGATGATGCGCCGACACTTCTGTCTGCGCAACGTTGGGGACGCGTGGATCACACGGTATCGAAAGGCACAAGCTTCTCCAAGGGCGAGAGCCAAGCTTATTTCCTGATGAGCCAGACTGACAAAACAAAAGTGACGGGTAGTTATGAGACCACCTCACGCTTCAATATGAGCGATAAATTGGATAGCCAGGAAACGGTAGGCGTTTCTTACGGTTTAAGTAAGAATCTGGCAGTGGATTACAAGGTGACCGGCCGGTACAGGACCAAAGCCACTTTGATAGATAAAGATTGGGGAGATGTGCTCGAGTCAGAAACAAGAGGGATCACGGAAAAATACAGCTCGACGAACGGCACGCCTGATCCGAAGGTTTCCAGCGCTTACCGCACCACTACCCAGTTTAACAAGTATGGCTTCTCGGAAAAGAGCACCAATGAATCTTACTCGTTCAGAAACGGCGCGCTAAATCCGATGGCGATCGATTCTACCAGCGCTATTGACCCCAATATGCCGATCCCGCCCCCTATCGTTGCGCCGACGTCGCTTATTTTTAATATGATCGGGGATTTCCCGGCTGTCTGGAACGTGACCGACCTGGCTTCCGGCGAAATGAGAGGCCATTCTTCCACGACCACTGAGTTTGACGAGTTCGGAATAGAAAAATCCTCGAAATCGTCCGGTGATTCATGGAAATTCGGAAAACGCATGGGCGATTCCCAAACTGAGACCAGCTATGAAGGCAACGCTTGGGGCGAACAAAAATGGAGCCGTATCACGGGAAATAACTACAAGTATACCGGCGACAAATACGAAAGCTATGAGATGCTCACTAATTTCGAGAACGGACTTACCAAGGATAGCCACACGGACACTACTTCTTTATTCGGCGAAACGCTGAGTTCTCATACCGACACGTATTATGACACGGACGGATATATCGATTGGTCGAATGCCGTCTATAAAACGCTCGAGAGGGAATACGCGACCGAAACGCATTACAGCCAGGACCGTTACAGTGATTATCTCGAAGACAAGGTGATCGAATATACGATCTCGGACAATAGTGACGACGGTATTTTCACCGGTCAAAATGACAAAGGAGGCCCGGCACGCGTCAGGACGGACTATATTTACGACAAATTTGACATGAATCTCGCGGCTGCTCCGGGGGTTTCTTTCCGGTCGGCACTGCTGTTCACCTATTCTAATGATTATGCCAATACGATAACCGTCTATGAGCAGGACAAAGAGTTTAACGATGATCCGGAAGAGAGGCAGATCAAATACACGAAGTCAGACATGGATGAGGAAGATTATAAATACGGAGATTGGCTGAACGGTGACCGCCCCGCCTGGCCGACCGCTCCCGCGGGATTTAACCCCGACAATATCACGTATACTGCTTACAATTCAGGTTCAGGATTACCGATCGATCCCGACACCTTTAATCCGGCATATCGTCCGCAGGTCAAAACGGACTATTCATGGACATACGTCAACCCGACGGCGCCGGCCACTTTCAGGGGACCGCGGATCCTTGATTATACCCAGTCCCGTGACTCCCGGCTCACATATACGAAATACAGAAAAGATCCGTTTGCGGCGGGAGGCGAGGACACTGTGATCGACTATACGGAGTCAAATAATTCTCCCGATGATATAGGAGTCGGCGGGCCCTATAGGGTCAGGACCAAGCAGTACTGGTCATCGATCCAGGTCCAGGGCCGCCCGGTCACCGTGCTGGAACATACCGAGGCGAACGATTCAAAAAATACAAGGACCTATTACAAACAGGATCCGAACAACACCAGTTTCAGGAAGCGTGTGATGGATTATGTCGAATCCAAGAATACTCTCCGCGATCAGGCCGCCGGTGGTCCCGCCGTTCTTCGGACGACATACAACTGGATCGGCGTCAACGAGTCCATTTGGACAAAACCCACTCTCATAGACCAGTCGGTCAAGAAAGACAGGCTTGCGACTGTCCTGGATTCGACTTTATCCAACGACTCGCTTCATTCTTTTGTGAAATACAGGGACGACGAGTACAGCACCAGCCGGGTGAAACAGCGCGTGATCGATTACCGGACGGATGACATGGGTGAATACCAGATCTACCACTATCAAGAGGCCGGTTTCAGCGATGTGCCTCGGGGAGTGGTAAAGACCGTTGAATCAAGGAAGGGATCGCTGACGGGGCGTTTGCTCAAGATATCCGAATACGAAACCAAGGAACCAAAGACATTTGACCCGGCGTCTCCCATAGAAAATCCGCTATGGCCCTCGCCCAAGCTGATGACCGTGACAAGCTTCAAGATGGACGGCGCTGCCATCTCCTCGGTCCAAAAATATTATTATGATTTGCCCACCGATGATCCTTTGAATTTTGATTTTAACAACGACACCACGGCGGACGTGGCTGATCTGGATACGGACAAGGACGAGAGTTTGACAATCGCACAGATAGAAACCGAGCTGCAGAATGTCCTTTCGCCGGACGATTATACGGCCGCTCAAGCCAACACGACTTTATGGACCCGGCTGACCATGAAATACGGGGACATCAAACGGCAAGATCTGGACTACACGATCGCCTATGACGCGTATGGGATCAAGAAATCCGTCAGCATCTACTCCGGCAACCAAGGGGAAGAGAAACAGATCGGGACGGTCAATTTTGCGAGAGACGGGAGAAAGACCGGCGTTTCCATGACTCAATACAAGACGGACGGATTCACCCAGGATAAAGTTTACTCGTACAAGATCTTTGACGACGGCGATAAGTGGGACAAGACGGAACTCACATCACTCACCGAATACACAGGAAAAGCCGGAAAAGAGAACATTAAAACGGTCACGAATTTCAGAAAACAAAAGAACGGTGAAATTATGCCCAACGGGCAGAAGCCATGGACCTCATTGGCGGTTCCGTTGACTTACGAACAATTTGTTGGCAAATGGAGTCTGTCGCTCAGCCATTATCAATACCGCACCTACAAGGTATCGCCTGATGACCCGTACAGTCCGGAATTGCAGGCGATAGAAAAGGTGGAACAAACGGCAATGGTATTGAATGGAGCTACCGGGACGTACGAAGAGGTTTTGAGATCAACAACTTCGTATGATGGGGAGCGCGGGGAAGAACAGATCCAAAAGATGACCCAATACCGGCTGGATGGCACCACAGTAGATTCGATAGACCACTACACTTACGAGACAGGCCGTACCCGGGCGCTTCTTAAGGTGGACCGTTATCTTCCTGTAAAATCAGGCACGGTTACATCCGGTATGACGGACGGTGAGGTCGCGGCGTTGACCTATATATCGCAGAGAACGGAGTATGGGGACGTCTACGGAAAAGACCCGGTCCAGGGCGACGAAATGGCCAAGCGCATTCTGCACTATTATTCGGACGGGTCGATAGCGAACGTGGCCAATCAGCTTTACAAGGCACAGGATCCGACCAACCCGACTGATTTTAACGTCCGCAAAGAAGGATTTGTGCTATGGAGGGTCGATACGCTGAAAGGAACCGCGGCGGATTCGGGCACTTTGTCCCGCGCGCAATATTTCGGCAAGGAAGGCAATGAAAGACTGGATTATGTCGAAAATTATACCGACGAAACAAGGCAGATCTATGGCTACGTAAGTCCGGACCTGGCCGTCGCTTATACAGAAGATGCAGCCTCCGCCCGGCTTTACTCACAGGCTATCGATGCAGACACGGCATCCACGAATTTAGAAAGAAACAATTTGAAGGACGATGCGGCGATCAAGAAAGTATTCTTGGTTCGCCGGGATGTTGTATGGCCCAATACCGCCGCGGGAATGAACCCTGTTGTCAGGGAAACCGAGTATGCAGGCCAAAGAGACGAGGAGAAGATTTTCAGCGTCGCCAACTACGAAATTGACGGTTCTTACGCTGATAAGGACTATTACTATTACCACAATCAACGCGACACGACCGTGATGCCTGCCGGCTATCCGGATCTCGATAATTTTGCCGCGTTAGACTACACGGAAAAATGGATTTACTACGACGGATCAACGACTCGCGACTTGAGGGTACAGGTGACCTATTTTACCGGCGAACCCGGAAGGGAAAAGACCGCATATATTAATTTCTTTAAACCCAGCCCTACGGATATCGCCGGAATGTCGACAACCATTAAGAGCGTGGCGACCTACGAATACGATCCCAATTCGAACGCGCTCCGAAAAGTCGTCAACACGGTCGGGACCACCAACGTGGTCTCAAGCGTGAGCGAATACGAGGGCCCCGAGGGCAACGAGAAAATGGTGCGGGTTCGCCGGTACCGTCTTGAGTCTGAGTCTGCGCAGATCAGCGAATATGACGCGATGCAGAAGTTCCTGACGGATGTCAACGGCGACGGCGTGGTCAACGAGGCGGATTATCAGCTGGTCAAGACAAGCGTCGAGCAGTGGACCAAGGCGACCAATATGCAGGACCTCAACGGGGACGGCACTTACGATTACACGGATCTCCAGCTTCTCGAAAGCTTCATAAAGGCGCTTGAAGTCGTGGGCGGGGATACCGCTGACTTTGAAGCCACACTGATAGACGGCTCAGGCAACTATATTTTCGATTTTAACGCGGACGGGACGGTTACCGACCAAGAAGTCCAGATGATGAAGGCCTTTGTTGAAAACCTGGCCGATACTGATCTTAACGGGGAGATCAACGGTTCGGATATCGACATGATCAAAAACGTCATGAATTTTATGCGCAATTATGATTCCGACAGCGATGGGTTCAGCGATTATGAAGAAACAAGGCTCGGGACGGATCCTCTCAATTATACGGACCAACCCAACAGCTCTGCGGTGACAAACGCAAATCTCAAGAACGCATTGGAACACCTGATGACGACTGTCGGTTTCAATGCGACCTTTGCGGAGGGACCGGTATGGTCCGGCGGACTTAAGATTTACGGGAATGAGTCGACCATCCGCGTGATCGAAAGCGAGGACGGCTCGGTTGAAGTGATATGGCCGAGCTCCCTGGGCGGCGGCGTGCGCTCGATCTCTAGGAGCGAATTGGCGAAAGTTTCAGTGGCCGAAAGCGGGGCCGGACCCGGATCCGGTTTTGGAGCAGGAACGCCTTTATCAGCGGATCTGGTCAGACAGGTCACGGATCTGGTCGCGGCGGTGGATTTCAACATAGCAGACGCCTATCTGACGGTCGGCACCACCGTCTTTAATTTTTTCAAAAAGGTCTACGATATTTATCAAGAGTCGCTCGCTGATGAGCCGGTCCGTCAGGATCTGAGGGATCTGGTGCCCTATTATCAACCGATCATCTTGGCCCTCAGTTCGACCAATCCGTACCTTCTGACGCAGGAGGGCCTCGGCCAGCTGGGTGAATGGATCGGGACTCAAGGGCCCCTCATCATTAACTGCGCGGCAAAGGCACTTTCGAGCCTTTTGGGCTCTCGCGGCATATCCGCCGGTTACGGCAATATCGCTTCCTCGGCGATCATCTACGATATCTTGTCCGGTGTGATCAATTCGTCAACCCAGGGTGGAGTTCAGACTTCTTTGGATGCCATTACAGCTTTGGCCTCTCAGAAGGGCGTGAACCTGAAGGGGCTCGAAATGTCAGCCGCCGATCTCTCCCGCCTCAAAGGGCCGTTTTTTGCTCTCGTTTCGAAGAATGGGGCGGATCACCTGGTCCTGGTCAAATCGTTCACGGACACGGAAATAAGGTATGAGTCCAACGGGGAATTGATAACAGCCGGTAAGGATGAGTTTAGCGCCATCTATAAGGGCAGCGTGCTGATCCCTGCCACGGTTTTTGACGACTTGGTGGGAACGGGCATCATCACGAATCGCGAACTTCCGGATGGGTCGAAGATCACCATGGTCCGGAACGCGAACGGGGAACTGCAAAATATCATGATCCGTTTGTCGCCGAACGCCACCAAGACCGGCATTATGAGTATTTTGCTCAACGAGGCCTTTGCCGACAAAACGGCGTTTGAGACGGTCATCGAGGAGCTCAAACGGGCTCTGGATAGCGTGACCTCCCAATCCGCCAAAGACTCTCTGGGCGCGCAAATAAGCGATTGTCAGACGCAAAAGTCGAAACTGGACAATTTTATACGCACACTCAACGTGATGCTCGCAAGAACCGAGGCATTGGAGACCAGCGCGGTAGATCCCCGGGACGCTTCTCTGATTTCGGAAGACATCGATATGACCGGCGCGGCTGTTTCCGCCTATACGACGGATTTTATCAACAAAAATGCCCGTGAGCTCAGCGAACTCTTGAAAGCGGTCATCCGGGACAAGAATACGGTGGAGAAGGATCTGGCCAAACTGAGCCGTCTTCTGATCCAATCGGATCCGGATATGAAAGCGGCGCTTGAAAGCCGCATTCAATCAGCTAGAAATGTCTACGGACAGATCGCCTATTTGGTCACGGCGGTGAGCGACTCACTCCGCGCGATCAAAGACAGTGATTTTGACGGCTATAGTGATCAGGAGGAAATGGTTCTCGGCGCCACCCAGGCGTATCGGACGAATCCATTTGATTATGACGACCGTTCCGGCGTCTCCAAAGATTCGGATAATGACGGCTATTCAGACTCGCTCGAGTCGTTCAAAGGCACCAATCCCAAAGATACAGCGGACAAGCCGGATAGCAGCAAGGTCGATTTCGATAATGACGGCGAAAGTGATTCCATGGAGACCGCCAACGGAACGGATCCCAAGAGCAAGAAATCTAACTCTAAGATCGATACGGACCGCGACGGAATATCGGATTTCGCGGAGGCAAAACTTGGAACTTCATCCGAGAAACCGGATTCAGACGGTGACGGCTTCTCCGACGGGGAAGAACGTGAAAGGGAGACGGACCCGCTGAATATATCCTCCCGTCCGGCCCCGAGCGAGACCGACGCCGACGGCGACGGCACCAGCGATAAGAACGAAAAATTACTCGGAACGGATCCGGAGAAGGCGGATTCGGACGGCGACGGCTTCTCAGACACCGAGGAGCTCAAACGCGCGACGGATCCTCTCGACAGCTTGTCCAGCCCGCTTCACCATGAGTTCTTGCTGAATTCCGTGATGATCGGAAAGCTGGACCTCGACAGAAATGGCAAGATCGATCTGAACGATGTTTTTAGTTTTGACCGGATGTTCCAGGGATTCGCAGATCTCAACGGCGATAGCACGCTGAGCGAAAAGGATCTCACGGAGCTTGAGCGCCTTATCCGCTTCGCGAATTTGAAAGTCAGCGCTCAGGACATGGAAAACGCCGATATCAATAAAGACGGCAAGATCGATATCCAGGACAAGATCGATTTCATCAACGGTCTCAAGAACTACCAGGACGTTAATAATGATGGTGTGGTGGATTACCGCGATCTTGAATTTGTCCAAAACCTCGTGGGGTTGGGCATCAGCGGCGAGGAAGCCCAACACGCCGATATGAATTCGGACGGCATTATCGATTTCAAGGATTATTCGATCTTAGAATCGGTGCTTGGTTTCTTGAGAGACATCAATCAGGACAATCAACCCCAGCTCTTCGCTTCCGGAATGAATGCCGCGTTTATCGGCGGCGGTTTCGCGCTCGTCACCGTCGGTGCCGGAGATGAGATCGAGATCGCGCCCGTGTCGACAGCTGCCGTCAGGGAGATCAGTCAGATCGCGGTGACGGTCAACCAAGCTTCCGTTCTACTGGAAAACTTTGACGTCGCAACACTCGAAGCGACCGTAAAGATAGGGGATGGATCCGCGGTGTACTCGAAGGGAATTCACCTTGTTCGGGTTGGAAGCGGGTACGCGTATCTCATGGTTCAGGCGGATGGAAAAGTGAAGATCTCGGAGGTCACTGTTTCAGGCACCGATCTACTCAGCGACACGCCGATCAGTGTTTACCAGACTGAGGTGACGCTTGTGAGCTTTGATCCCGGGAAGAACGAAGCGACCGTTCAGATCGGATCTGACGTCCGTGTTTTTGCGGCCGGTGTTCATACGGTGAGGATCGGCAGCGGATACGCCGTATTAAGGGTCGATGAGGACGGGCAGACGTCCCTGACGCCGGTCACGACGGAGTCAGGTCAAAGGTTAGGAACCTATCGGGTCCATGACACACCTGTTTCTGTGATGTCCGCCGGGGACGACCGGGTCATTTT
>PEWW01000132.1:11418-11834 GCA_002779345.1 Candidatus Omnitrophica bacterium CG07_land_8_20_14_0_80_50_8
GAATAAGAAATTGCGGCTGACATTGCCGTCGTTTGGCCAAAATTCCGCAAAAAATTTATCACTTTAACTTTTTTGTCTTTCCTGACAATCGTTTCCAGCTCCAATAACGAATCATCGGACGAACCATCATTAACAAAAATTATCTCATGGCGGCGATCGGTCAATTGAAATATCTCTTTTAACTCGCCATAGAGCGGCAGCAAATTCCCTGCTTCGTTATAAACCGGAATTATAACTGATATTTCGATTTTCGATTTTTTTTCATCGTAAACGTTTGTTATTGCCGATAAACTCTCTGACTACTGAAACCAGAATAAATAACAAAATAAATATGTAAATTGCTTTTACTGTTTTATTGGCAAATATAATATGTTCATCGCTAAATGAAACGATAAATATTACAAACAGAGCAATGA
>PEWW01000020.1 GCA_002779345.1 Candidatus Omnitrophica bacterium CG07_land_8_20_14_0_80_50_8
GCCGGAGTTAACTGTCACATCGGCGTTCACCTGGATATTGTAGTCGGCCTTTACAGTAAGATCACCCGTGGCCACAAGAGGCGTCGCCACCTCTACGGAGCCATCTGTTGTGATCTGGGTAGAACCTTGACCTGCGTCCAGAGTTCCGCCAACTTTGATCTTGCTGTCATTGGCAGTGGCTTTGGTCTCATTAGCTGCCGTGAATTTGATAACCCCGTTCTCATTGGTTACCACAGTCGCCCTGACGATGCCGCTTTGGTTCACGGCGTTTTCAAAGATGTCCGATGCGGTCTTGGCGCTCATGATCACTTCATGGGCTTGAATGGTGCCGGAGTTGGCGACCGCGTCCTTGACCGTGGAACCGTCGGGATTAAAAACCTTGCCGGAGGTGGCTTCGTTTATTTCGATTTGGATCAGCCCTCTTTGATCGAAACTGACCGTTGTCTTATCGCCGGAAATCAGGTGAACCGTTCCGACCTCAGAAACTATGACGCCTCGGTTTTCGGCGCTTGAACCGACGAGCGCCACATCTTTTCCGGTGATCGTCCCTTCGTTCAATACTTTGTTAAATCCAGCGCCGTCATGCGCCAGGATATAATTGCCTGCGATAAAATTGTTGGTTGAAACATTCAAGGTGGATGCAATAAACGAGTTGGCTTGAACGACGCCGGTGGCGTCAATGTTGATGCCGTTGGGGTTCACCAACATCAAATTGCCGTTGGTGTAAAGATTTCCATAAATGTGCGTGGGGTCATTTCCTGTCACGCGGCTCAAAACAAATGAATCGATGGACGGCTGAATAAATCTCACCGACTCATTGGCGGCAATGTTAAAAGATGAAAAGTTAACGACGGTCTTGTCGGCAGTGGTGACGACCAGGGTATTGGGATCGGGGTTCTCGAACGTCGCGCTCCCCGATTCAACACTCTGACCTTGGGGCAAAGCAAACAGAAAATCGCAGTCTTGATGTGACGTAAACAGCACGACTAAAAAAACGACCTTGAAAATTTTATGTAGATATGAAGAGTGAATTTTCATTTTTTCCCATCAATGAGTAGTTTTGCTTAATTATGATGGGATTATACTATATACACATATGATAGTCAATAATGTCTAGCGGTGTGTTAATCTTGCAGGTTGAATTTCAACGTTAAACCCTATATCATCTTACAGAGCTTATGCAAATTGATCATTCGGACACATTGTATGACATCGCGATCATCGGAGGCGGAATTGCCGGAACGGCGATAGCGCGCGATGCGGCGCTTCGGGGCTTGAGCGTTGTCTTACTTGAAAAAAAATTATTCGGGTCAGGCGCAAGCGGTAAAAGCTCCAAACTTATCCATGGTGGGATCCGTTATCTGGAATTATTCTGGAACGAACTGAAACGCGGGCATTTCTCTGCGGCGAATCGGAGTATCGGATTTGTTTTTTCCTCTTTAAGAGAGGAGCGGATTTTAAGAAAAATCGCGCCTGAACTCATCCGACCGCTCTCCCTCATCATCCCGATCTACAAGCACGGCCGGCGAAAACCGCTCAGTATATATTTCGGCGTTTGTCTTTACACGCTGTTAGGCCTTTTTTCCGGCAATTTTTGTCTGCCCAGATTATTTTTTGAAAAAAAATCATTGCTCACCGCATTGCCCGGACTCAGGCCTGAGGGACTCTGCGGCGGAGTGCTGATCTGGGATAGCCGGACTGACGATGCGGCGCTGGTACGGGCGACGGCCGCGTCCGCGAAGAAAAACGGGGCCCTATGCTTTGAAAATGCCGAAGTCGCCTCTTTCGAGCATGACAAGGCGCGCGAACGTTACGCGGTATCCGCATGGATGCCGGACGGCGACACGCACCGATTTTTTGCCAAAAAGCTCATAAACGCGTCTGGACCCTGGATCGACAAGGTTCGTTCCCTGCGCGGCAAGCTAAGTGACCGTTATATCCTGCCGATCGCAGGGTCGCATATTGAGATTAGGAAATTCCTGCCAAACTCGGTGATCTTTCAGGCTAGCGACGGAAGGATCTTCTTTGTGATCAATCATGGAGAGATCGCCAGGATCGGCACCACCGAATGGCCTTGTCCGGATCCGGACAAGGTTGCCGTGCCGGAGAAAGATATTGATTACCTTCTTAGTTCGCTTTCGCGATATTTCCTGACCAGGACTTTCACCCGAGAGGATATTTTGACGGCCGACGCCGGCGTGCGCCCTCTCTCGGCCAATTCAGGGGCGTCTGATCCCAACGCGATCTCGCGTGAGCATGAGGTACGGATCGATGCCGAGGGAGTCGTTCACGTCATTGGAGTAAAATTAACGGATCATCGCCGCGCGGCCGAGGATGCAGTGAACCGCGTCCTTCCCGGCCTCATGCGTCCGGGATTACGAAAAAGGTCGATCACCGCAATAACCCCGCTGGATGCGTGAAGTTACAAAACCTGGATAATTTTAACAGTGGCTCGAACCCCATCCTGCCACGGCCATATCATAGCCAACTGCGAAACGCCCTCCTGGCTTCTGAAGTAAAGGACCTGCTCTTCTTGAATGCCTCCGTATTTTTTTGTACACTCGCTGGCCTCGCGACCGGGCTTTACCCCGGCCCGCTTAAAAGCCGGCCCGTAATATTCCTCCAGGATCAGTCCTATTTCTTCCATCGCGTTCACCTTAAATACGGCCTCAAGATACGCTTCCGATTCACGGCGTATCTCCTCATACTCGACGTTTTTCAATCGCTGCATGAGTTCCTGAATAGAATTATCCGGCATTAGTTGACTTTCGGTGGGTGTGTGAGTTGACTTTAAAAAATTAAGTAAAAAATAAAAATAGCCGCCAGAACGAACAGAAGAGAAATAATAATGATCTTTACCGACTTCCGGCTTAACGGTCCGAGCTCACCGGCATCGCTTATT
>PEWW01000065.1 GCA_002779345.1 Candidatus Omnitrophica bacterium CG07_land_8_20_14_0_80_50_8
AGACCCATGATCGCGGTGTTGCAGGCAGAAAGAAGCAAAAGCCCCAGAACCACCGCGACGAGTCCGCCGAACCAAACCCCCACGTAATGATCGCCGATCACGCGGATCATGTCTTCCGTGTGACCGCTTAGGCCGGGGATGGAGTTCATCGCGGCGCCCAAAATCAAAGAAATGACGGTCACTTCCAAAAGCACCGGCAGAATCGCCCGCTTGGCCGTTTTCTTCACCGGCTCGACCATGATACCGGTCACGTTTGCGATGGCCTCGACTCCGGAAAGCGCCAGCACAATGCCGACAAATTTTGTCCAATTGGAAAACCAGGCTCCCTCGGGAGGGGCGATTTGAATATGCTTAAGATCCGGGACAACGACCATGCACAAAATCACAAGAACCGCCGCCGTGGAGACGGCGATGAAGGCCGCGATATCCCCGCTCCTAGTCGGACCCACAATATTGATCACGCCGATCAAAACTAACGCGCCGATGGCCCACCATTCGGGATGTGCAACCCCCAGATAATGAAAAGCATCCAGACTGCTCAGTGATGCGGTCACCACATAATCCGCGATAAGAAGGAGTGCTCCTATCACCGCCAACGTATGAGATCGCTTTCTCACCGACGAATAGACTCCGCCGCCGTCGGGATAGGCCTTGCAAATAATCACATAACAAAGACCAATGATGACCGTCAAAACGCTCATGGCCAAAAGGAAAAACATCGAGGCATGGCCCGCAATCGCGAAGGCAAGACCCAGCACATAGGCCTTGGAGGTCCCCCAATCCCCGTAAAGCATGGAACCGGCTTGATACCACTTAAGCTCTCGCGGCCGTTCGACTTTTTTTAATAGAAATGCCATGAATTTCCCGCGTCCGTATGCGTAGACAGTAAAAAAGGGAGTCTATATTCAGACTCCCTTTTTCATTAAAAAAACTGGAATTAGTGTAACACCAACGGCTTAAAAGTAAAGCCTAGTTTCTTCTCTTCCCGAAAAGACGCAACAGCAAAATAAAGAGGTTAATAAAATCAAGATACAGCGTTAGCGCCCCTAAAATAGCCACTTTCTTCTGCATCTCAACGCTTTCAAACCCCGTCGCGTGAATGGCCTTAAGTTTCTGCGTATCCCAGGCCGTCAGTCCCAAGAATACCGCGATGCCCACAAAAGTGCTAATCCAATAAAGCATGGTACTTTTCAAGAAAATATTTACAACGCTGGCGATGATGACGCCGATGAGACCCATCGCCATCAGACCTCCGATCGAGGTCAGGTCTTTCTTGGTCGTCATGCCGTAGACGCTGAAGAAGAAAAAGGTTCCCGCCGTAATCGCGAATGTAGAATAAATGGACACATTGGTGTACACAAGAAAGATCGGAGTCAACGTCAAGCCGTTCAGAAACGAATACCCCAAAAATAGGCTCGTCGCCAAAGGTACGCTCATCCGAACCGCCTGAGCCGAAAGCCATATCACCAGGGCGATTTCAGCAATGATGAGTCCGAAAAAGAGGACGCGGTTTAAAACGATCGCCTTCAGCAGTTCCGGCTGTGCCATAAGCCAAAAAGACGCCAGCGCCGACACGCCCAGACCTATCGACATCCACCCATAGACCCTGGACAGAAAATCCGACTCTGACACCTGACTTCTTGATCCGATAACAGTTCGTTGATCCATAAAAAATTCTCCTCCATTATTCCGTCATTCCGAGCGAAGCGAAGAATCTCGCGACGAGATCCTTCGTCCGCCTGCGGCGGACTCAGGATGACACACGGTTCAAATATTATTCGATCGGGATCTGTATCTTCGTGCCTTTTCGCGGCCGATCGGGATTTTTTATCACGTCTTTATTGAACTCGTAAATTCTCTTCCATTGTTTGCCGTCGCCATATTCCTTTTTGGCGATGTCCCAAAGCGTATCTCCCTTTTGGATCACATATTCCTTCGTCGTGACCTTGATATCGCCTTCAATGGTCTTTTTCTCCTCAATCACCTTATCCTGATAGAGGTGCGCCTGCGCGGCCGGGATCATCACTTCTTCGACTTCCGCGACCACGAACTGCGCGTTACGATCTTTTTGCATCCCGACAATGTCGTTCGTCGGCGCCAGCGCGTCGAGTTTGCCTCGACTTAAAATCTTGACGCGATCTTCAGGGAGCCCTTTCTTAATCACGTAATCACGGACGGTCAACGCGCGGTGTTCGCCGAGCTTTTCGTTATATTTTTCGGAACCGCGGATGTCGCAGTTTCCGGTGATCAGAATATCGGCCTTCGGGCTGTGTTCGAGCGTGTAAAGCGCCTTCGAAAGCGCGTCAATCCCGTCGTCTCGTAAATCCGATTTGTCATAATCAAAGTAAATCTTTACGTTTTTCAGTATGCGCTTGATAACCAACGATGGTTTTATTTCACCCTCCGTCGTTTTGTAGTCAAAAATGATCTTTCGGACATAGATGAAACCTTGGTTCCCCCAAGGGCGGGCTTGGCCGGGAATTTCGGGCCACCACCAGTAACCGCTTCGATCAGGATCCTTTACGGGAGCCGGCTTCGCGTCCGTCGGCCACCAAGAAAACTTTTTGGCGAGTTCCTCATCCTCGGCGGTCTTTACTTTTGGATAGTCAAGCGACGCGTTTTTAACTTGTTCAGGCGAGGAAGCTATGGGATTGCCCACGGCACCGGACGCTATTGGGGATGATCCAACAGGCGCTACTTCAGCCTGGGGAAACTGTCCCAACGTTTGATGTGTCTGAGCCCCCGCGGCGTCTTGAGCGGACTTTGTTTCCTCGTCCGTAACGCCCGCGTCCGCGTAAGCAAATACGCAATAGGTTAAACTAGCCAAAAAAACCGCGCTAAAAAACTGACGTTTCATAATTTTTTTTATTTTCATAAAGCACCTTTAACGGTTGTGTAATCAAACGGTGTCGTCGAGCATCACACATAAAATATATCGCAATAGCATACTAAAGAACCCCCTCCCGCGTCAAGCTAAAGCGAAGCCTAAAAAGGCAATGGA
>PEWW01000031.1 GCA_002779345.1 Candidatus Omnitrophica bacterium CG07_land_8_20_14_0_80_50_8
AAGGCCAGACGACTAAACATATTTTGGATATACTTGGAATCGAGATTGGCTTGGGGGATCATAAAATAAGCTCTTATGTCGTTCCCACAGCGTTTTTAGCGGGAATCCACCGAAGGTTGACCCTCGATAAAAGATTTCGAGGATGACTGTGTAGTTCAAATTTGGTTTTTATTAAGAAATCGTGGTAATATCCTACTATGGAAGAAGTTAGATTACAAGAAGAACTCAAGAAAACTCGTCAAGAGCTTCTTCTTCTCTATGAAATCGGCAACTTAATTCGAACGACCCTCTTTTTAGATGAGGTTATTTATCTCATTTTGAGCGCCGTCACAAGCCATGAAGGGATGGGTTTTAATCGTGCCATCCTTTTTATGGTCGATGAGACCGGGACTCAGTTAGAAGGGCAAATGGGCATTGGGCCCACCCACCCCGAAGCCTCGCCGATTGTTTGGAAAATGATCGCGGAAAACAAAATCACCCTCGAAGGTCTGCTCGACGTTTATCACAAGGCCGATAAAAATATCGACAAAGAGCTCAATGAAATTATCCGTCAAGTCAAACTGCCGATTGAAAAAGAATTCGGAGCGCTGGCCAAAACGGTGGTTTACGACACTCCGCTGTTGATTTCCAATGAAGACGTCAATCACGAACTGGCCGACATGCACTTAAGAAGCCTGGGAATATCCCAATGCGCCTGCGTGCCGCTGCGCGGAAAAAACAGGGTCATCGGAGTGCTTTTGTTGGATAACATCTCAACAAAAAAAGACATCACCGCTTCCGATTTGCGGCGGCTCATGATGCTCGCCAACCACGCCGGGCTCGCTCTTGAAAACGCTCAGTCCTATAACCAGGTGATGATCACATCCCAGCAAGACTCGTTGACCAAGCTCTGGAACCATGGGCACTTTCAAAAACTTTTACAGGAATCAATTGCTGAAGCGCGCGCCGCTAAAAAAAATCTCAGTCTGATTGTTTTCGACGTGGATGATTTTAAATCATACAACGACAACTTTGGCCATCAGGCCGGCGATAAGGCGCTTGAATTCATTTCGCGTGTATCAAAAACCGTCATGAGACGAGTCGACTATCTGGCGCGCTACGGCGGCGAGGAATTTGCGGCCGTGCTTCCCGGGACATCAAAGGCGGAGGCCTTGAAACTCGCCGAGCGGCTGCGGGAGGTAGTCGATAAAGAAACTTCCAGCGATTGGCAGTCGGTCGTCCCACGAAAAGTGACTGTTTCTGCGGGTGTGGCGACTTTTCCGGACGACGCGGATGACAAAGAAAAACTTATTTTTTGCGCGGACGGCGCGTTGTATGAAGCCAAACACGCGGGAAAAAATCAAATTCGAGGCTACAATAAGATTATCCCTTAAATCAATACTTCTTTCCTGCCGTTAGCATTCGCATCTTGGGTCAACTCCGCCTTCTCTGAAAATCGAACCGACACCACCTTGCTGACACCGGTTTCTGCCATCGTAATGCCATACATGGCGTCGGCAAGGTTCATCGTACGTTTGTTATGAGTGATCACGATAAACTGTGACTCCGCCACAAATTCCTTCACCACCAGACAAAAGCGCTCAACGTTCGACTCATCGAGCGGCGCGTCGATTTCATCCAGCACGCAAAACGGACTGGGCTTCACTTTGAACAGCGAAAAAAGAAGCGCGACGGCCGTCAGTGCCTTCTCGCCTCCCGAAAGTAACGTGATATTTTGCAGTTTTTTCCCCGGAGGCCGCGCCACAATCTCAATGCCGCTTTCCAGCACGTCTTCTTCGTCGAGCAACACAAGCTCCGCGGATCCCCCGCCGAATAAAAGTTTGTAATACTCCGAAAAATACTTCTGAATATTGGCGAACGTCTCAACAAACATCTCTTTGGTGGTGCGATTGATCCTCAAAATTGCCTTGTGAAGGTCTTCTTTTGCCTGCGCAAGGTCTTGTTGCTGTTTAGTCAGAAAATCGTAGCGCTCTTTCATCTCGTCGTATTCCTGAATCGCGACCAGATTCACCGGACCCATACGGTTAAGTTTATCCTTTAGGGTTTGAATACTGACTTTGGCTTCCTCAAAGTTAAATTCCGGTTCCGCGCCTCCCAGGATCTGGATCGCTTCCGCGTTTGCTTGCGCCAGCGTCGCTTGAACGGTCAAATCTACCTGGTACGCGTTAAAAATTCTTTCCTTGATGCGCTCCATTTCATAGTGCAGTTCGGTGTTTTGAAGATCATACGCGTGAACTTTTTCCTTGGCCTCTTCTAAAATTTTAAGTTGCGCGGTCTTTGCTTGGTCCAATTCCTCAAGTTTCAATATCACGTCTTCTCTGCAACGGCGAAGGGTCTCGATCTGTTTCAAGATTTCGTCCCGCGAGGAGGTGAGATTTATAAGCGCTTCCTCCAAATTCACGTTTTCGGACTCGAGGTTCTCTCTTTTTGCGCAGGCGTCTTCTATCTCTTTCTCAAACGTTAAAAGCTGTTGTTCTTCGTTCGCCTTGGACTCAAGCACCCAATGCCTATCTTTTTGGGCCTTTTCGCTCTTAGCCGCGCAATGGCTTTGCCGCGAACGTGTCTCGGTCAAACGGACGAGAAGCGCATCCTTTTCCTTTGCCTTGGCCTTGGCCGACTCCTCCAATCTCAGCAACGATTCATTTAGAACGCGTTCTTCCTCGGCGATGGACACGTTGACCTCGTCCTCGGCCCGGTGTCTTTCTTCGAAGTTCTTTTGCTCGGCTAAAAGTTCATTCGTTTCACTCGAAAGCAACCCGAGGCGCTCCCGCAGCTTATTCCTTGTCTCGCCGAAATGTTCCTGGCGGCTCTGCCGGACCGTCAGATTTCCTTGGATCTTGACCACCTCATCGGCGAAACGGTTAATTTCCGAATCAAGCTCGGTCTCTTCTGATCCGGCTTGACTGTCAGCGCCGCTGACGGCTTGTTTTTCGATCATCGCGCGGATAATTCTAAAAATTTTCTCCTTGAATTCTTCGATCCTGGACTGCAAACATGATCCCGGTGAGC
>PEWW01000057.1 GCA_002779345.1 Candidatus Omnitrophica bacterium CG07_land_8_20_14_0_80_50_8
CCTTCAACTACACACTTTAGTTTAAACCTCCATACACCTATCCATATGCGTATATGGTGGATGTGGGAATACAAAAATGTTAAAATAGTAACCAAAGAAAAGCGTTACGATTTTATGATGGACAGTCTGATTCCGGATAAAAGAAAGTACTTTTAAAAGTGATGGCAGAGTTCGCGTTTATAAGACGAACGGCGTAAGGAGATATTACTATCTACACCAGACTCGACTACCAAGAAGCCCTGATGAACGCCTCCAAGGGCATGATACGCGTGAAGGACCCGATCACGCTCCTCAAGATCATCACGCGGTTTATCGACCGCCAGATGGGCGTCACGCACGTGGCAGTCATGCTTTTTGATAAGGCGCAGAACGCTTATATCCTTATTGACAGTAAGGGCGAAGGCGGCGTCAAACTACCCGTAGATTACATCAAGATTCCTCGCGACAGCGCGATCGTGAGATTTTTTCAAGCATCGAACAACGGTGTTTTCGCACGGAAAGAGGCGTTGGTCTATAGCGAGTTGGATCACCTTCAGAACTTTGAAATCCTTGTCAATAAAAAGGAATCACGCGCGATCCATTACGAGGACATCCAAAGACAGATGACGTATTTCAGAGCCGCCGTTTGTGTACCGAGCTTTTATAAAAAGGAGCTCATCGGGGTTCTAATCCTGGGGGACAAACTTTCCGGAGAGCGTTATCGAGAGGAGGAGATCGGTCTTTTCGTGACGCTCGCCAACGACGTGGCGATGGCCGTCAAGAACGCGGAACTCATCAAGGATCTAAAAGTCGCCTACGACCGGGAACATTTGCTTTTTTTGCAGACCTCGATCGCGCTTGCTAACGCGATCGATGCCCGTGACCGGTACACGTTAGGACATTCCGAGCAAGTATCTCATTACAGCCTTATCATCGCCGAAGAGATGGTCGCCGGCGGCGCGATGGCCTACGACCGGGAATTTATGGAAACGGTGCAGTTGTCGGCGCTGTTGCATGATGTGGGCAAAATCGGTATCCGCGATCAGATCCTAAATAAACCGGAACGCCTGACGGCCGAAGAATTTGAGATCATGAAAATGCACGTGTCGATCGGGGCGACGATTGTGAAGCCGGTCAAAGGTCTTGCGAATTTGACGGATGGTATTTTGTATCATCATGAGCGCTGGGACGGAAAAGGGTATATGACCGGCTTGAAAGGCGAAGAAATTCCGCTTTTGGGGAGGATTGTGAACGTGGCAGATTCTTACGACACCATGACGGCGACGCGCTCCTACAAAAAGGCGTCAACGGCCAACGCGGCTTTTGAGGAATTGATTCGCTGTAAGGGCACCCAGTTTGATCCGACTATCGTCGACGCGTTTTACAAGGCTTACACGGCGGGGAAAATAACGAAGCGTGATTTCGTTACGCCTAATTTTTTAAGATTACACTGAGTTATAACGCTGACGGCGTCATCACCGACAGAAGCCAACACTCGGATTTCGACTTGTTCGAGAAGTGATGGGGCAAGGAGGCGTTGAAGTAAAGGCTCTCCCCAGCCTTAATCGCTTTGCTGTCTTTGCCGACGACGATCTCAAGTGTACCCTTGATCGCGTAAACGAACCGCTCGGCCCCGAGCGAATATTCCTCCGTCTCGGTGAGTCCCTCGGGTTTAAGCTTGAAAAGCACGGGCATCATTTTTTTTTGTAGAATACTTGTGGCGAGAAGCTGGACGACGGCGCCTGTGGCGTGGGAGAAGGCCTCCAGCTTTCGCTTGACTAATCTGTCTTTAGCCTCGCCGATCTTGCTCAACACGTCCTCATAAAGCTCCGGAAGATTCAGTCCCAGCGCTTGGGCGATCCTCACGTGTGAATCAAGCGTGCCGGTCATGACATCGTTCTCGATGCGGCTCAATGTCGCCTGATCAATGCCTGTTGTTTGCGCGACCCCCACGAGTGTTAGCTTACGCGCCTCGCGCAACGCCTTGATTCTTGGTCCTAATCCTTTCATGGTACCCTCCTTGATCTTCGCAAAAGAGTGTATACGATGTATGTTAAAAATTCAAACTAAAAATTTAGGGTGATCGCTCCCAGTTTTCTTTGGATACTCTTTTGTTTCGTGTTATAATACAAAACTTATTAAAATAGTTAGAGATTTACGTCAAAAAGTGTCCTTAAGAGGAGATTTTCATGTCTAAGATGACTGGCGCGCAGGCCGTGGTCGAGGCGTTCACCAAGGAAGGCGTCGAGTACGTTTTTGGATTGCCCGGAGGCGCCTGCCTGCCGCTTTTTGACGCGTTGTATGACGCTAAATTTAAAGTAATTTTGGTCCGCCACGAACAGGGCGCTGTCCACATGGCCGAAGGTTATGCGCGTTCCACCGGCAAACCCGGGGTGGTGGTAGTCACGTCAGGGCCGGGCGCTACCAACACGGTCACGGGGATCGCCGACGCCTATATGGATTCGATCCCGTTGGTAATTGTGACTGCGCAGGTAAAGTCTTTTTTGATTGGCAATGATGCCTTCCAGGAAGCAGACGTCACCGGCATCACAAGGCCTATCACGAAACACAATTATTTGGTCAAAGACGCGAACGACCTTCCGCGGGTGCTGAAGGAGGCGTTTTATATCGCGACCCAAGGACGCCCGGGGCCCGTGCTTATTGATTTTCCGTCGGACGTGAGTCTGGCGACTCTTGATTTTAACTATCCCGAGACAGTTGCACTCCGCGGCTTTAAACCTACGCTTCAAGGGCACCCCGGGCAGATCAAAAAAGCGGCGCGCCTCATTGCGGCATCCAAGCGGCCCGTGATCTATGCGGGAGGCGGGGTGATTACGGCACGCGCATCCAAGGAACTGATTGAATTTGTTGAAAAAACCACAGCGCCGTGCACCACCACTTTGATGGGTTTGGGCG
>PEWW01000009.1 GCA_002779345.1 Candidatus Omnitrophica bacterium CG07_land_8_20_14_0_80_50_8
TTCTAAGAGAGTCGTCGATCGTTTGCTTCAAAATAGACAGGGCAGTCAATTGTCAACTACTGACACCTTAAATAGAGCGAACCTACGGGCGAAGTGCCCCGGCAACTCACACCAGAGATGTTGACACAACTTCAGTTCCGAGATAATTTATCTCCTGGAACTGGAGGCCATAAAGGATAATTGCCCATGAGCTTTTTATTTCACAATGCGTAATCCAATACCGCGCCGCAAACCCGGCCAAATTTCGCAAGGCTATACTTTGGCGGAGGCCCTGGATGAGGCCGATCGTTGCTTGGTTTGCGAAAACGCGCGCTGTGAGGCCGCTTGCCCCCTCCATAATCAAATTCCGCGTTGGATAAGCGCGTTGAAGCAGGGCCGCGCCGACGAGGCCTACCGGATCATTCGCGAAACAAGCCCTATGCCGGAAATCTGCAGCCGCCTTTGCCCGCAAGAGCGCCTATGCGAGGGCGCGTGCGGGCTGGGTATCAAGTACGAATCCATAGCCATCGGCCAGCTTGAACGGTTTGTGGCTGATGTCGGCTTAAAGAATTTTAAGACAAAGGAACAGCCGATAGTCCAACCGCAGCAGAGGAAACGTCTGGCGGCCGTCGGTTCCGGGCCCGCGAGCCTGGCGTTCGCGCAAAACCTGCAGCTTCAGGGACATCCGGTGACGGTTATTGAACGTTGGTCGCGCTTGGGCGGTGTTCTTTCCTGGATACCGCACTTTAAACTGCCGGCCGAGGTCCTGGATCGTCATCTGGAGTCGCTGCGCGAGCTGGGTGTCCGCTTTCAAACAGGCGTTGAGGTTCGTTCGGCGGGTGAACTGCTAAAAAACTACGACGCGGTATTTCTTGGCGTGGGCGCGAGTCGACCCTCAAGCCCCAAGATCCCCGGGATTAAGCTGGGAGGCGTTCTTTCGTCGACTGAATTTCTTGTGAGGGTTTATTATGACCCCTCTTCCACCCTTCCCAACCAATGGCAACCGCTCACAAGCCTTAAAGGACAGCGCGTGGGTGTTTTTGGCGGAGGTGACAGCGCGATGGATTGTGTCCGTACAGCGATCCGTCTGGGCGCATCTGAGGCATTGTGTTTTTATCGAAGAGATGAGGCCAACATGCCCGGCAGTAAAAAAGAGGTACGTACAGCGAAAGCGGAAGGCGTTAAATTTCAGTTGTTGGCCGCGCCCAGGGCCTTTCATTCACGCGACAGTCGGACGGTTTCTCAAATAGAATGTATCCGTATGGAGTTGGGCGCTCCGGACTCCTCCGGGCGCCGGTCCCCGGTGCCTGTTAAGAATTCCACGTTCATGACTGACGTGGATCTGGTTGTGTTGGCCTTTGGGTATGAAGTGGAAGACGCGTTCGAAGAAAAAAGTGATCTCTTAACACCAAAGAATCTTATAAAAACCAATCCGGTCACCGGCGCGACCCCAATCCCGGGTGTGTTCGCTGGAGGCGATTGCGTCACCGGACCCAGCCTTGTTTGCGCCGCCGCTTATGCGGGCGTCGTTGCGGCCCAAAACGCGCTTCGGTATTTCAACGGTGAACCCTGGGAAAACCTGGCTTCTTTGGAGTACGCGGATTAAGAGGGGCCGTGAGGATGACTTCCGTGCGAGCTATTCATCCATGGGGGCTCAATGCCGGCGATTTGTAATTCTTGGAAATATCGTATATACTTTACCGGTAAGCCGCTTAATTAAAACTCGCGGAGTTGCCTATGACGCAAGAAAGACGTAAGTTCCCCAGATTGGCTTGCCGCCTCGCGTCATCTTTCAGGGATACGGAAAGCACGGATTCATGGTCCTCTTGTTTCGTCTCTATCACGGATATTTCAAGGGGCGGCATGAGACTTAGGACCCATAGACGCATTCCTCTGACTGCCAGGCCAAACATTGAATTTGTTTTACCTAACCCCTATCATAAAAAGACGTTCCAAGTAGTGGTGGCTCCGGTGTGGTCGTCTGAGATGCCCGAAACTGACAGTTTCGATATCGGGGTAAGCTTCATCGACTTAAGCGCTGAAGCTGAAGACGCCATTGGTCACATGAGTCAGGTAACCGTCTAGCATAGTTCAGCCACCCAAAATAAACGGGTTAAAATCTCTATCAATCAAATAGGCCCAAGTTGATCCGGCAAGACTTGGAATGGGGTTCGCCCACCAACCGAAAATCACGTAATACCTCTTATTGGAATATTTGTAAGAAACCTCGCCGTTCGGTAACACTGATCTCAAAGTTTCAATACCCTCCCTCATCCGGGAGGCGTCTCCAGCCAATGCTTCGGACCAATCGGGGTGGGACGTCTTGTATTGAGCGGACAAGATCTTGGCCATCAAGACCGCGCCAAAGCTCCAGTCGCTGGATAAAATATCGTGACCGTCCGTATAACCTACGCCTTCCAAGATCCCATTTTCATAACAGCCCGCGCGAGCTTTTGTTTGTTGCCACATTTTGTAAGCGGCACCTTCACCGAATTGCCGGTCGATCCAGCCGCTTTGCAAAACCACGATCCCCCACGTTTGGCAATCGACGGCAAAATCCTTCGACGGCGTAAACTCCCCGTTTGTGTATTTTCCACCCTGATAAAATACGCCTGCCTCTTTGTTGAAGGCGTATTCTTTGAAATAATTTTCTATTTTTTCCATCATGCCGGCAATTTCGTTTGTTAATAGGTCATTATTATTTTGCCGCGCAACTTGATGAAGCATTCGGAGCGCCGCCAGCACAGAAATATTATTTTCGTTGGAAATTTCACGGGGGTCTTTGTCAAAAGTCCCTTCGGGCGCATGGTAGATCGCTCCCAGTGGGCTCTGCATGGCTTTGAGCGCCGGCAGAATGCTCAAAGCCAGCTTGGCTTCGGGAGAATTCAAAGGAACAACCCCTTTGTATTTAATATAAGCCGTCTGCAAAGGGCCGATGATGGCCGCCCACGCGTTTTCTCCGGTGATCGGTTTCCAGTCTTCATGATGAAGCTGGGGACTATTGGGAAATCCGGCAAAAGAATCTTTGCCGTCCAACGGATCGGACATCAAATACCGGTTACCGAACATCCTAAAAAAATAGGCCTGATCCGCGTCTAATTTAACACCGTTGTATGTAAAATATTGGCTGGTTGCCTTGATCGAACTTAAAACGCCGGAGGAGCCGCTTAAAAGTCTCTGCGTCCAAAGATCGGCTTGCTTGGTTTGTTGGGTCAGCGCCATCGTTATTTGCCACGTCGCGGCATCGTAAATATTCACGGAACCCGCTTCGTTCGATCCCTCTTCGCCAACAAGCAGTCTCTCCATGATTTCGCCAATATCATCAGGCCTGGACCCTATGGATTTCCAATAACCTTTAGGCGCCCGGTAGCTCTGCGGCAATCCCTCTTCGATAGTATTGTTTGAAATAAATTTCACGATCGCGTCGGTTTCTTTTGGATCCGCGCTGAACTCGGAGGCCGCCAATACAAAAGTTTGGTGGGCAGAGATTGCAAGCCCAAAAAAAACAGCGGCCCATAAGGCCTTTTGTTCTATCACATTCTTCATTTTCGTCTCTTTTTATACCGGATAGCGTCCGCGCTTATAGTATTTTTTTTACCATTCGGATGCCGCGGCCGCCGTCATAAAACTCGACGCGGTCCATCATTTTCTGCATTAAAAAAATCCCGCGGCCGCCGGGAATATTTTCGGCATAGCCGATCTGCGTCGGATCGGGCACGGTCCTAGGGTTAAACCCCTTCCCTTCATCGGAGACGTCGAGATGAATCTGCCCGTCGCCCCACGCGATGCGGACCGTCACTTTGCGGGACGCCTTCAGGCCGTTGCCGTGGCGCATGGCGTTCGTCAATGCCTCTTCCAGAGCAAGCTTCACCTTAAAGAGCTGTTCCGCGTCTTTGATGTGGGCCGCCAACTGGTCAAAGACCCGGTCAAGAAAGGGATTGATCTGTTTTAGGTTGGTGGGAAGTTTTTCGTAGAGTGTAAAAATATTTTCTTGGCTCATGAAGGACGAATTTTTGGCTTGATCCTGCCCTTTTGCACTCCGTCTAGAAATTTATCCAGGTATTCGTCCGCTTGCTCCAAGGTCGCGAATAATTGGGGACCCATAAACTTCGTCGAATCAAATACCAACTGCACCGATGGCTGGACATTGATAAGCGCGATAGTGGCCGCGCGTGCCTCAAGCTCTATTTTGGCGCGAAAAAAAGTACTTAGACCCATACTGCTGATATAAGTCACTTGCGCCATATCCATGATGATCGCCTTCGCTTTTGGAACTATATTCTTAAGCTGATCGGCAAGCAACGCATAGGTTTCAGTATTGATCTCACCCTTCAAGGCGAGGGAGTAAACCTGAGGTTCTTTTTCATTGATCTGGATATCAAGCGCCACAAAAGCTCCTTTGTATTTACCGACAACGCTGTCCGAGGGTTTCATTCCCCGTTCCCTGCAACATTTTACGTCAGATAAATAAAAAGCTATAGAGAATTTTGACTACGCGAACCATTGAAATCAAAATATGGGCCGCATCCTCCGTCAAGACGCCTGAGTGGTTAGGATACACGCGGCAGACTCTCGGGTTTCTCTTCCGACCATTTGTCCGCCATGTCGGTCGGTTGGGTCAAACGCAGACTGAAATGTAAACGAGAAAGGGCTTCCGCGTCGGTAAGTATTTGGATCTTATCTTTACGCGTGAGACCGCGGGTGCCTTTGGACAGCGCCTTTTGAATCAGCGCCTCCCTGTCCTTCACGATCCCCGGAAGAAGCGCGGGTCTTAAGCGCGGACGCAAGAGCGCGTAGTGAAGCGCGTGAATTCCAGGGTTAAACAGCGCGTGGACAAAACCGCGTCTTGCCAGGCCGTCCTTGGAAGTGGAGAAAAGAGTCATTGCTTTGAGGGCCGCCTGAAATTCGACCAATTCACGCGGCGGGTTCAGTTCTTCCGGAGTAACGAAAAAACCTTTTTTCTGGAATGCCCGCCCGACATCCACGCGGCTCGTCCACATCGAGGACAACACGGCAAAAAAAAGCGGCAAAAGAAAAAGAAGCCCCCAGTAAAAAAAAGTCCTGTCGACATAAAACAACACCGTTCCCCATAGGACCGAGACCAGGGCGCCGAGACCATGGGCCCTGAGCGCATCGGCAATGTTTATGCGCCGTTCCGAACGCGGAGGCGCTTTCCAATCGATCATTCGTCCCAAAAGCGTGAGAAACACATAATAGCTGTGAAAAAGCATCCGTATCGGCGCCAAAAGCATAGACAAAATTATCTCAAGGCAGGCGCTGACCGCCAGCTTCGCAAATCCTCCGAACCCGCGGGTCTGACGCCGGATAACGATCGCCGCCAATGAGAGCGCCTTGGGGCCAAAGAGAAACGTCACGGTCGCTATTAGGAGTACCGCTGAAAGCGCGAAATGATACACCGGCCACTGGGGAAACAACATGTGCCGGCTCGGGAAATACTCGGGTTTTTGCAGGCGGCCCGCCAGCAAACTAAAAGTGACGGAAAAAAGAAAAAAAAGCCACAAAAACGAACTGAAGTAAAACAGGTTGCCGATGAGAAAAAGAGTACGGTAACCGCTCGAAATGCCTTTCATGAAAATGAAGCGCAAATGCTGGAGGTTGCCTTGGCACCACCGGCGGTCACGATCAAGCTCCACAAGAAGATTCGGCGGCAGTTGCTCATAACTTCCGTCAAGGTCGTGCGCGATCCAAACTCCCAAGCCCGAACGACGCAAAAGAGCCGCTTCGACATAGTCGTGGCTTAAGATCTCACCGCCCAGAGGCGGAGACCCGCCGAGTTTGGGCAGCGCGCAAAAACGCATGTACGGCTCCATACGGACGATCGCGTTGTGTCCCCAAAAACCGCCGTCACCCAGTTGCCAAAAATGCAGACCCGCGGTAAAAAGCGGGCCGTACGCGCGCGCGGCAAACTGCGTGATACGCGCGATAAGACTGTGCGGGTTGGCCGCCTTGGGAACCGTCTGGATAATGCCGACATCGGGCCTGACTTCCATCATCTTGACTAACTGCACCGCGAGCTCACCCGTCATGATGCTGTCCGCGTCAAGAACTATCATGTAACGGTAGCGGCTTCCCCAGCGGCGGCAGAAATCGGCGATGTTGCCGCTTTTTTTCTGGATGCGGTTGCGGCGATGACGATAATAGATCCGGCTGTCGCTAAGTTCCGCCAAGATCGCGGCCCAGGCTGCCTCTTCGGCGACCCAGACATCCGGGTCTGAACTGTCGCTTAGGATAAAAAAATCAAAATGTTCGAGCTCCCCTGTCCGTTCGATCGACCGGTAAACGGCTTTGAAGCAGGCAAAAACGTGCGAAGGATCTTCGTTGTAAACGGGGATCGTGATGCACGTTTTGGCATCACGCGGCACCTTCGTCTCGGGTCGGAGCGAGCGGCTAATGTCAAAACGATCCCCTCCGCGGACAAGCATGTAGAATCCAAACACCGCTACGAAAAAATTGGCTGCGATCCACGCAAAGAGTACCGAAAAAAGCACCACGATCGGGACGTGCCAGACCATCGTCTTATTTTCTTTAAGAACGAAATAGAGGATGGATCCTCCGTACCAGCCGGCAAAAACCGTGAGGCCAAGCAGGATCATGCGGCGCGAAAAGGCCGGCCGCATCCATGATCTCATCGAAAGCTCCCCTTCCGGGAGCCGCAGCGAGGGATCGAACGGCTTGAACGCCATGGACCGGCGGCAAATCGGGGGAACGGAGGGTATTTTTGTGGGCTTAGAATTCAACGGCATAGGACCACGTTTCGCTCAATACTTCGTCCCCATTCTTGAGGCAGGCACGCAATTCGACGACATTTTCGAAGCCGGGAATAAGCTGGGCTAAACCCGGACGCTTTTCCTGCTCAATCGCAAAGACGAGCCTCCAACCGCCCGTCACTTCATTCTTCAACACCTGTTTCTCAACGATTCGGCCGCCGCCCGTCACGGACAATTCCGCGTCCACCTTGGACTCCGCGGGAAGCGCCTCGATGGCCTTGCCTTTAAAATCAACAATGAACTTTCTATTTTTCCGGTCCGGCGACATGGATAGAAGCGTCGAATCCGCGTACGCCATCGCATATCCGCTTTCAGGGGAGGCCCATCTCATACGATACGAATAAGTTAGTTCTTGCCCCTTCGTGGCCTTGGCCTGGGGGACCCAGAATGCGACGATGTTGTCATTAAATTCGTTGGGCGTGGGTATCTGGATGATCTCAATATGCCCCTCTTTCCAGATCCGGTCATCCACCTGGGGGGTCGGCGTGATCCACAAACTGGGCCGCGCGTCATACCGCGTCTCAAGGTCCTGGTAGTGGTCGAAAACCGTGTCACGCTGCAAAACGCCGTAAGTCTGAATATCGATGGCATGGAAACTATTGATCATGAGGCGCTCCGGATTCACGAACGGCCGCCAAACTTTTTCACCGTTCCCTAAAGCGAAGAAAAGACCGTCGGAGTCATGGATTTCTGGGCGAAAATCCAGGTGTTTAGCCTCGAGCGTGCTGTGCTCATCGTAATAAAACATGCTGGTTGCCGGTGCGAGACCCAGTTTGTCGATATCGCGGCGCGGCCACAGGCGCACTTTAACGTCAACGACCGTTTCCTTGCCGGGCTTCACGATAAATTCATACGCACCCGACACGCTGGGGCCGTCCAACAAGGCATAGAGTGTGATTTGGTCGTCCGAGGCCTCCGGGCGGACGATCCAAAACTCTTTGAATGCCGGAAATTCCTCGCCCGAGGATGCCGCTGAATTCACCGCCAGTCCGCGTGCCGACAATCCGTAGCGCTGCCCCTGAGCAACCGCGCGAAAGTAGGACGCGCCCAGGAACACGATCACTTCGTCATAAACACCCGGACGATTTATCGGAGCGTGCAATCTGAATCCGGCAAAACCCAAGTCGACCGGCAGATCACCCTCCGGGTGGTTTAAACCATACGTAAAAAGATCTTTCGAGAACGGGATGTTTCTGACCTTGCCGTCCTCAATAACATTTATTTGGACCGTACGGCTGTAAAGGTATCCGGGATGGAAAAATTGTACCTGGAACGGCAGACCTTCCTTTTTCCAAAGGGCTTTATCCGAAATAAACCGGATGTCCCGCCATTGATCATAGCCGATATCGGTGAAGGCCTTCGGGGCCGTCTTGGCTGAATCCTCGTAAGACGCCCCTGCCAGCGTTTTCGCGCGCTTGGCAACATCCGCAAAAGCGAACCCTCCCACACGCGGCTCAGGTATTTTTCGCACCATAGGGACGGGAGCAGAAAGAAAAGTGGCACGCGGCGAAACAGCGGGAATATCTTTTTTAGGCGGTGTCACAGCACAACCGGCCGATAGAGCAGATAATCCAACAAGAACGAGAACACTTCTTGACGCACTTCGCAAACATCGGGAAAAATTTTTCATAAATGGCTGTGTCAATCACACGGTATTTTTAACGGTGTGCTCAAAAAGCCATCGAACTCAACCCGATGGCTAAGGCAGTATTCTACAGGAGAAACTCCAATTTTACAAATACGCGCAAAACTATTGAAAAATTCTGCTTTAAGACTTGCGAAGCGCCGGACTCGACGGCAGACTCCGCGAAAAATCTCATCGTGGTGAGATCCTTGCCTGACGGCAATCAGGGGCAGGCTTCGCTTGAGAATGACGGATCGGAATGTTCAACTACGACCTAAAAAATAGATACCCGATAAGAATAAAAATAGGAATTAAAATCGACAGGCTGTACTTTAAAAAATAACCAAAAAAACTAGGGGTCTTTACTGCCGATCGATCGGCGATCGACTTCACAAGAAAATTAGGCCCATTCCCGATATACGTGACCGCCCCGAAAAAAACTGAACCTACACTTATCGCGCGGATATAATTAGGATGGCTCATTAAAATAGCCGCCACTCCTTCTCTATGAGTCGCGGCCGCTTCCGGGCCGAAAAGTCCTACTGCCGCGCTTAAGAAATTAAGATACGTCGGGGCATTATCCAGGACGCTTGATAAGATCCCTGTACCCCAGAAAAACTGGCCGGGGCTGTGAATCCCGATTTGTCCGGCATATTTTTCAAGCCATTCCAAGGCAGGGATCATCGTGGCAAATATTCCCGCAAATAAAACAGCCACTTCATTGATAGGGCCGAAATTAAAGTCGTTGCTCTTGCGCACAGAACTGAGCGTCGTTACATAAGATAAAAAAGCCGCTAAAATCATTATTCCTTCCCTTAAAAACAGCGGATGGTTAATAAAAACCGACCCGATGATCATCAAAAGAAACAAAACATTATGACCCCCTAAAAATTTCCACTCCTCCGAGCCCGTTTCTTTTTGACGAATCTCCAACGGAGCTCTTTTATAATTTGATTTGTCGATCGTATAAAAAAAAGCAATCAAGATTCCCAGCGTCAAAGCCCAAATAGGCCACGTATGTTTCATTACCCAGAAAAATGGGACCCCTTTTAAATAGCCTAAGAACAACGGGGGGTCGCCTATCGGAGTCAATCCTCCTCCGATATTACTGACGATAAAAATAAAGAACACGATGTGATAAGCAGTGATTCTATATTTATTCATCCGTATCCACGGACGGATCAGCACCATAGAAGCGCCCGTCGTCCCCAAAAGGTTCGCGAATAAGGCCCCGATCAATAGAAAAACGCTATTCACGAGCGGTGTGGCCTCCCCCTTGACGCTGAGATGGATGCCGCCGGAGACCACATAGAGCGAGCCGATAAGACAGATAAAGCTGATATATTCAAAACCGGTATGAAGGAGGCTTCCCATGTTTCTTAGCTGAAAAAGATAATGAAAAACAACCGGGCAAGCCAACCCCAATGAAACTAGATGAAAATTCTTTTCCCACCAGCCTTTATTAGCTAAAGGCACTACGGCGATGGATGCTAAAAGTAAAATAAATGGGATCGCCCAGAGAAGCTCAGAAAGCATAAGTTTTGGCCATAAATCAGCGTATCATTCACCGATTATTTTGGCAATAAGACTTAACCCGGACCGCCGTCTGACCTTATTATGCAAATCGAACCATAGCTGTCTAAATAGACCCGTCATCCTCAAGCGCAGCGAAGGATCCGGCTCTTAGATTCTTCGCCCTTCGGGCTCAGCATGACGTTTTGGGTAAGGATATCTCACATGGCCTTCCCCTCTGAGGATGCTGTCTAAATTAGACACGTGTGAGTCGGGATAATAGTCTATGGCTTCGATGCGACCTAGCTCATAATTCTGGGCGTGAGTACGATTTGAAGTACTTGCCCCGACGCGTTGCGGTAGAAATTGCTGCTAAACTCCGACTGCGTGATATTACCACCAATCTCCATCGACTGCCCGGCCGGCGCTATAACGCTTGTACTCATTCTTTGCACGACGATACTCCTCCGCCCGTCCTGCGACTCATAGGAGATTTCCGGCGTCAGCGTTACCTCGATCTGTCCCTCACCCAGCACTCTCGCCCGCACAATGAGACTCGTCCCCACATCTTTGAATTGAAACCCGACCTCCTGATTTACTAAATACCCTTCCCGAGTCAGATAATTCTGATAGTAAACAGCGTACGGCACGCTCTCTCCAAGAAATATCCTCCCCTCCATGCCTTCGCTCACGACAATGAACTGGGTTTGGTTAGACTGGGAATTGATCTGCATGCCGGCTTGGTTTTGAAATCCGGCCTGACGCGTTTCAACGGCGATCTGGATGTTGTGGGGAATCTCTATAGTTTGAGCTTCACCAAACACGGGTGAGGCACAAAAACCCCATGCTGGAAATAGAATTAAAAGTTTGTTCAAGTTCATCTTCATGGATCCCGGCGTCCGGTATGCAGTATGTTATTGCGTCGCGGACGGTGTTTACTTCTGAGATTGAATCTCCGAACGAATTTTGGCTTTTTCGACCTGATTTTCCGAACGCTGCTCTTGGTGGTGCGCCTTGTCTTGGGCTTTCTGCTGATCCATGTAGGTCTTAATGGCGGCCTTTTTCTGCTCCGGGATCAGGCTGGGATCGTTCGCTATTTTTTGGAAATACGCGATATTCGCGTTGTGTCTTTGATCCCGAAAATTTACGTTTTCCTGATACTGACTTTCAAAATGATTGATCAATTCCGTCTTCTGCGCCTGGGTCATTTTAGTGTTCGCGGCAAGCTTGCTCTCGAGAAAACTCGTGTTTTTTTGATGTTCCTGGACGTCAAAAGCTTTATTTTCCTGATACTGCGTCTCCCGGTGGGCCGTCACCGCGGCAACCTTTTCCGCCTGTGATTTTCCCTGCAAGGTCTGCCGGAACGCCTGATTCTCCTGCTGTTGCTGCTGCCGGTGTTCCTGTCTCTCTTTCTTTACCTGCTCACGAAACGCCTTACCTTCTCCCTGGCCAGCCCACACGTTCCCCGAAATCAATAGCAATCCGGCGATTAATAAAACAATATTTTTCTTCATTTTATGCTCTTTCAATGTTGGGTAGTTTTAAAATAACAAACTTACCGCATTATACCTAATCAGGTCCAAATTAGCCAGAAAGGGGCAGAAAGGGGCAGGTTAGACCATCCTAACCTGCCCCTGATTCACTTGTCGGAACCTGGAATGCGTTTAGATCGCCGTCGGGCCTTC